>JAYWAJ010000227.1:0-14212 GCA_043782525.1 Deltaproteobacteria bacterium
TCGATTACCGATTTCCCACCCCGCCGCTGCAGTCGTCGACGCACATCGACGGCGAATTGTGGCACCGCACCATGGAGGGCGCGAAGGCGCGCTACGGAGGGCCCAACCTCGCGAATGGACGGGTGAATCCGCGCTGGGCCCCGGCGCTGGCGCAGCTCGAGCGCGAGCTGAAGTTGATCGCGGAATTGGAGCTGGGCGGGTATTTCCTCATCGTCCACGACCTGATCCGGTTCTGCAGGGACGAGCGGATCCTCGTGCAGGGGCGCGGGTCGGCGGCCAACAGCGCGGTTTGCTATTCCTTGGCGATCACCGCCGTCGATCCGGTGGGCATGGGGCTCTTGTTCGAGCGCTTCTTGTCGGAGGAGCGGCGCGACTCTACCGGGCACAAGGCCTGGCCCGACATCGACCTCGATCTGCCCAGCGGCGACCAGCGCGAAAAGGTCATCCAGCACGTCTACCAGCGGTATGGGGCCGCGGGCGCGGCAATGACCGCCAATGTCATTACCTATCGCGCCCGCTCGGCTTCGCGCGAGATCGGCAAGGTGCTGGGCTTGCCGCAGGAGGAGCTGGATCGCCTTGCAAAACTATTGCCCCATTTCGAATTCACCACCGGCTTCGATTCATTGCAGAACCGCGCGCAGGAGGCGGGCCTCGCCGTCGAGGACCGCCGCGTCTCCCTCTATCTACGGCTCTGCCAGCAGATCGCCGGGCTGCCGCGGCACCTCGGGCAGCACTCGGGCGGGATGATCATCTCCCGCGGGCGGCTCGACGAGATCGTCCCCATCGAGCCGGCCTCGATGCCGGGCCGAAACGTCGTGCAATGGGACAAGGACGACTGCGCCGATCTGGGAATCATCAAGATCGATCTCCTCGGATTGGGAATGATGGCGGTCCTGGAGCAGGCGATACCGCTGGTGCGCGGGCACGAAGGGGTGGAGGTCGACCTGGCGCAATTGCCGGCGGACGATCCCGGCGTCTACCGGTTATTGCAGGCCGCCGATACCGTCGGCGTCTTCCAGGTGGAGTCGCGCGCGCAGATGGCGACGTTACCGCGCATGCGTCCCGAGCATTTCTACGACCTCGTCGTCGAGGTGGCCATCATCCGGCCGGGGCCCATCGTCGGGCAGATGGTCAACCCCTACCTGGAGCGGCGGGCGGGGCGCGAGAAGGTCCGCTATCCGCACCCGTCGCTGGAGCCGGTGCTGAAGCGGACCCTGGGCGTCCCGCTCTTCCAGGAGCAGCTGATGCGCATGTCCATGATCGCCGCCAACTTCACCGGCGGCGAGGCCGACGAGCTGCGCCGCGCCATGGGCAGCAAGCGCAGCCTCGAGCGGATGAAGCGCATCGAGGAGCGATTGCGCGCGGGAATGACCGCCAATGGAATCAAGCCCAAGGCGCAGGACGAAATCGTGCAGGGAATTACTTCCTTTGCCTTGTATGGATTTCCCGAGAGCCACGCCGCTTCGTTTGCATTGCTGGTCTATGCCAGCGCCTATCTCAAAGTCCACCATCCCCACGCGTTCTATACGGCGATGCTCAATTGCTGGCCGATGGGCTTCTACAGCCCGGCCACGCTGGTGAAGGACGCGCAGCGGCGCGGCGTGCGGGTGAAGGCCATCGACGCCGCGCGCAGCGACTGGCTCTGCACGCTGGAGCGCGCGGGGCCGGAGGAGGAGCTGACGCTGCGGCTCGGCCTGCGCTACGCGCGAGGCCTGCGCGAGCAGGTGGCGCGGAAGCTGGTCGCTGCCCGCGCGCAGCAGCCGTTCCAGAGCATCGCCGACCTGGCGACGCGGGCGGCGCTGCGGCGCGACGAGCTTTTGCAGTTGGCCGAGATCGGCGCGCTGGCTTCGATCCCGGCGCGCCCCGGAGGCGCTCCGCCCACCCGCCGCGCCGCGCTCTGGCAGGCGGAGGCCGCCTCGCGCCGGGGCAAGGGTCTCTTCGCCCGCGTCGAGCCGGGCGACGGCGACTCGCCGCTGCCGGAGATGGATCTGCGCGGCCGCGTCGCCGCCGACCTGCGCGGCACCGGCCTCACCGTCGGCCCGCACCCGGTGGCGCTGGAGCGCGAACGGCTGCGCGCGCTCGGCGTCCATTCCGCCGGCGAGCTGAAGGACCTGCGCCGCGGCCAGCGCGTCCGCACCGGCGGCCTCTGCATCGTCCGGCAGCGGCCGGGCACCGCCAAGGGCTTCGTCTTCCTCTCCCTCGAGGACGAGACCGGCATCTCCAACATCATCATCGACCCCAAGACCTTCGAGGAGAACCGCCTCCCCATCCTCGCCAGCGCGCTCCTGGTGGTCGAAGGGCGCCTGGAGAAGTACGACGGCGTCGTCAGCGTCAAGGCCGACCGCTTCCAGGATCTGGGCGACGCGCTCGCCGCCCACGTCCGCGCGCGCGACTTCCACTGATTTGACGGCGGAGCCGGCCGCGTGCGAGAGCGGCGCGGTGCTGAAAGCGCTCCTCCTCGATCTCGACGGCACCCTCGTCGACACGCCGCAAGCCATCGTCGACGTCACCCAGGCGACGCTGGCCGCGCTGGGCCGCCCGCCCGCCGACGCGCAGACCATCAAGGACGGCATCGGCCTCCCGCTGCCGGTGGCGCTGGCGGCGCTGCTCGGCGAGGACCCGGCCGCAGGCGCCACCGTCGCCGTCGAGATCTACCGCACCCACTGGCGCGCGCAGGTGACGCCGCGCCTCGCTTTCCTCGTCTACCCGGGCGTGCTCGAAGGGCTACAGGAGCTTCGCAGCGCCGGGCTGCGCCTCGCCGTCGTCACCGGCAAGGCGCAGGAGGGCGCCGACAGCACCGTCGACGGCGCCGGCTTCCGCCCCTTCGTCGAAGTCGTGCTCGGCTACACCAGCGTGCCCCGCCCCAAGCCCGCGCCCGACCTCGCCCTCGAGGCGATGAAGCGCCTGGGGCTCGAAGCGGCAGAGTGCGCGGTGGTCGGGGACACCACGCACGACCTGGAGATGGCCCGGGCGGCGGGTGTGCGCTCGATCGCCGTCACCTGGGGCGCGCAGCCGGAAGCCGCGCTGCGCCAGGCGACCTGGGTCGCACACTCCTTCGCCGAGGTGGTGCGCATCGCCCGTGCGGAGGCTAAACTCTGAGGCCCAATGCCCATCGCGACCCTCAATCCGTTCACGGGCGAGACGGTGAAGACGTTCCACGCCGACACCGACGCGCTCATCGAAGAGAAGCTGCAGAAGGCCGACCGCGCCTTCCGCGCCTGGCGCCGCACCGGCTTCCCCGAGCGCGCCCGGCTCATGTCCCGCGCGGCGGCGCTGCTCGACGAGCGCAAGGAGGCGCTGGGCAGCCTGATGACGCTGGAGATGGGCAAGCTGCGCAAGGCCGGCCTCGGCGAGGTGGAGAAATGCGCCGCCGGCTGCCGTTACTACGTCGAGAACGCCGAGCGCCACCTCGCGCCCCAGGCCGTCCAGACCGACGCCAAGCGCTCGGGCAAGCGCTTCCAGCCCATCGGGCCGGTGCTGGCGGTGATGCCGTGGAACTTTCCTTTCTGGCAGGTCTTCCGCTTCGCCGCCCCGGCGCTGATGGCCGGCAACGTCGGCCTGCTCAAGCACGCCAGCAACGTGCCGCAGTGCGCGCTGGCCATCGAGGCCATCTTCCGCGACGCCGGCTTCCCCGACGGCGCCTTCCAGACGCTCCTGGTGGGCAGCGAGAAGGTGAAGCCGATCGTCGAGGACCCGCGCGTCGCCGCCGCCACCCTCACCGGCTCCGACGGCGCCGGGCGCAGCCTGGGGAGCATCGCCGGAGGGCAGCTGAAAAAAGTCGTCCTCGAGCTGGGCGGCAGCGACCCCTTCGTGGTCCTGCCCAGCTGCGACCTCGACAAGGCGGTGACGGTGGCCATCGCCGCCCGCATCCAGAACGCGGGGCAGAGCTGCATCGCCGCCAAGCGGTTCATCGTCCACCAGCAGATCGCCGACGACTTCGAGAGCCGCTTCGTCAAGGGCATGGCTGCGCTCGTCGTCGGCGATCCGCAGGACGACAAGACCGAGGTGGGACCGCTCGCCTCGGAGCAGGTGCTCGACGACCTCGAGAAGCAGGTGCGGCGGGCGCGCGAGGAGGGCGGCAAGGTGGCCTGCGGCGGAGAGCGGCTGCGGCGGCCGGGCTTCTTCTTCGCCCCCACCGTGATCCTCAACGCCGAGGGCACCGCGGTGTGGAAGGAAGAAACGTTTGGTCCCGTCGCCGCGCTTGTGCGGGCCAAGGACCTGGGCCACGCCATCGCCCTCGCCAACGACACGCAGTTCGGCCTCGGCGCCAACGCCTTCACGCAGGACGCCGCCGAGCAGGAGCGCCTCATCGCCGAGCTGGACGCGGGCCAGGTGTTCATCAACGGCATGGTCAAGAGCGATCCGCGGCTGCCCTTTGGCGGCGTCAAGCAGAGCGGCCACGGGCGCGAGCTCTCCGAAGAAGGCATCCGGGAGTTCACCAACGTAAAGACCTTCTGGATCGGCTGAGCGGCGCGCGTTACAACAGGCGACAATGGCGACGATGATCACAGAGGAGTGCATCAACTGCGGCGCTTGCGAGCCGGAGTGCCCCAACCAGGCCATCAGCCAGGGGGAGGACATCTTCGTCATCGACCCGGCCCTCTGCACCGAGTGCGTCGGCTTCCACGACGAAGAGGCCTGCGCCGCCGTCTGCCCGGTGGACTGCTGCATCCCCGACCCCAACATTCCCGAGAAGGAAGACGTCCTCCTCGCCCGGGCCCAGAAGCTGCATCCGGACAAGGCCTTTCCCTCGCTGCTCCAACTTCCCGCGCATCTCTCGCGATTCCGGCGGCCCGCGGCCTGACCGGACTCAAGGAGTTGGTAGATGCGCCGCCGCACCAGCTTGCTTGCGCTCCTCTGCGCGGTTGCGGGTGCGGGCCGGGCTGCACCCGGCTTCGAGCGCGACGACCCGAGCGCGCGGGCGCGGGCGCTGCGCGAGCTGCGCGGCGTGCCTGATCCCGCCGCCCAGTGGCGCGTCCTGCAGGAGGCGGGCAAGCAGCGCGACCGGTACGGCGTTCCCGCGGCGGCGGGCAGCCGGCAGCGCCAGCTCACCGCCAGCCCGGTGCAGGGCAGCACCTTCGTCAACATCGGCCCCGGCGGCGCGAGCTTCGAGTTCAACGGCGCGAAGTACCTCGAGACCGACTCCGGGCGCGCCCGGCAGATCGTCGCCCATCCCACCGATCCCGGCATCCTCTATCTCGCCACCGCCGGCGGCGGCGTCTGGAAGACCTGGGACGCGGGCGCGCACTGGGAGCCGATCACCGACGCGCTCGGCACCACCGCCATGGGCACGCTGGCGATGGACCCGCAGAACCCGGACGTCCTCTACCTCGGCTTCGGCGACCCGTTCGACGTGCAGCGGCCGGGCCTCGTCAAGAGCACCGACGGCGGCGCCACCTGGTCTTTGCCGGTGCAGTTGGCCGCCGCGGGGCGCATCGCCGGCAGCGTCACCGACCTCAAGGTCGACCCGCAGAGCAGCAACGTCGTCCTCGCCACCACCGACATCGGCCTCTTCCGCAGCGCCGACGCGGGCAACAGCTGGCAGGCGATCCCGCTCGCCGACTCCGCCGGCGACACCTTCTTCTTCATGTGGAGCCTCGCCTGGGTCGGCCCTTCCAACTGGCTTTTGACCGGCCAGCAGGCGAACCCGGCCAAGCCGGCCGGGCCGGTGCAGAACGTCGCGCAGCTGGTCCTCTGGCGATCGACCGACGACGGCGCCACCTGGAGCGTGGCCAACGCGGCGCTGCCGGGCGGCGATGCTTTGGCGGCCACCGCGGGGCGCGGCACGCTGGCCACCGCCGCCTCGACGCTGGTGCAGCCGGCGACGGCGCGCGTCTTCCTCCTCGCCGCCAGCCTCAAGGGCGACCAGCAGCTCGACCTCTACCGCAGCGACGACGGCGGACAGACCTTCTTCGCGCTGGGCCTCAACGTCCACGGGACCCCGCGCAACCCCAACGTCGACCAGCCCGACTTGAACCTGGGCCACGCGCAGTCCTGGTACAACCAGGCGCTCACCGTCGACGCCGCCGAGCCCGACCTCGTCTTCGCCGGCGGCGATCTCTCGCTCTTGCGCTCGTCCGACGGCGGCAACAGCTGGGAGGTGCTCACCAACTGGTTGCCGGTGCCGCAGGGCGTAGACCTCCCCTACCTCCACGCCGACCTGCACTCGATCGCCCTGGGCGCGGACGGCGCCGTCTACGTCGGCTCGGACGGCGGCATCTCCGTCTCGGCCGATGCCCGCACCGGGGCGGCGCCGTCCATCGGCTTCACCAGCACCCGCAACCGCGGGCTGGTCACACACCTCGTCTTCTCCGTGGCCTGCGCACCCGAGAGCTGGCCCGCCGCGCTGCAGGGCTTCGTCGGGGGCGGCCTGCAGGACAACGGCACCCGCCTGCGCGACGGCGCCACCACCAGCTTCGACCAGGTGCTGGGCGGCGACGGCATCGGCCTTGCGGTCAGCGCCGGCACCCACACCGACGCGGCGCTGGGAAGCGTCCCCGACGTCATCCTGGCTTCTGCCGAGTTCAAGATCTTCCGCAGCACCGACGGTGGCCAGTCGTGGGCCAGCTTCCTCGGCGGGATGGGGCTGGCCACGCCGCCGTTCTTCGTGCGCCTCGCCCGCGACGTGGTGGGTCCCGACCCGCAGACCTTCCTGACGTTCACCGGCAACGCCCCCGGCGTCTACCTGTCGAGCGCCGGCTCGCCCTGGAAGAACATCTCCGGCAAGCTCCATTGGCAGGACTCGAACACCGACACCACCGGCTTCGTCACCGTCGACGGCGGCCAGATCGGCCTGCGCAACCTGGCGACGCACCCGGCCCGCGCGGGGGTCTACGCGGTGGTGTCCAACAAGTTCGCCTACGTGAGCGCCGACGCCGGTGGAGGCTGGCTGGTCTCGCTGCAGCCCGCGCCCGCGGGGACGCCTGCGGGCACCGGGGTCTACCTGCTCTCCAGCGTCGCCTTCGACCCCGCAGACCCCAGCGGCCAGAGCTACTACCTGACCAGCCGCGCCATGAACCTCGTCGACAAGCAGGGCAACACCTCAAAGCTGCCCGAGAGCTTCGGCCACCTCTACAAGACCACCGACGGCGGCCTGCACTTCGCCTCGCTGGGCGCCCAGGCGGTGAGCGCGGGCGGCCTGCCCTTCGTGCCCTTCGTGGTGGTGGCGGTGGATCCGGGCGCCGCGCAGACGCTCTACGTCGGCACCGAGCTCGGGCTCTACCGCTCCGTCGACGGCGGCGCCACCTGGTCGCGGATGGGCGCGGGCAGCCTGCCGCTGGTCGAGGTCTCGGACCTCTGCATCTCGCCGGGCTCGAAGCGGCTCACCGCCGCCACCTACGGGCGCGGCTTCTGGCAGATCGGCACCGAGGGCGTCGACCCCGCCGGCCTGCGCGGCGACGGCGACACCAACTTCGACCAGCATATCGACGGGCTCGACCTCATCGACCTGGCCGACGCTTTCGGCGCTACCGAGAAGAGCCCGGGCTACCGCTGGCAGGCCGACCTGGTCGGCGCGGTCAATGCCATCGACGCCGACGACCTGGCGGCGCTGCTGCTCAAGTTCGGAGGCCAGCCGTGAAGCGGCTCGTCCTCCTGCTGGCGCTGCTGGCTCCGGCCTGCGACCCCTACCGTCCGCCGCACATCGACAGCTTCACTGTCGACAACGCCAATCCGGCGCCGGGCGCCGAGGTGCACCTGCATTACGCGGTGCGGGACGCCTCCATCATCAGCATCGTGCCGGAGCCGGGCGAGGTCACCTCCAGCCCGGTGACGGTGCGGCCGCGGGAGCCGACCACGTACACGCTCCGCGCCACCAACCTGACCGGCGCGGTCTCGGGGCAGGTGACCGTCAACGCCAGGAGCTCGGGTGCCGCGTCGATTCTGGAGTTCTCGGTGGCGCCGTCGCAGGCGCCGGCGGGGACGCCGCGGACGATCGCGTGGAAGATCCACAACGGCATCCGCATCGTGCTGGAGGGCAGCCCCTCCGGGCGCCTCGGCATCTCCGAGGAGGGCCACCATGTCGAAGCGCCCACCGAGACCACCACCTACACCATCTACGCCACCAGCAGCGTCGGCTTCGTGCCCGCACAGGTCAGCGCGCGGGCGGTGGCGCGGGTGGTGGAGCCGGCGGCCATCACCTCGTTCACCGCCACCCCCGCGGCCCTGCTGCAGGGCGAAGCCGCGACGCTGCGCTGGGACGGCACCGCGCTCGGCTGGTCCGTCGCCGCGACCAATGGCGCCGCCACCAATGGCTCCGCCACCAACCTGGGCATCGGCAGGAGCCTGTTGGTGCGCCCCGCCGCGACCACCACGTACTCCCTCACCGGCGTCGGGCCCGGCGGCGCGGCGGGACCGCAGCTGGTCATGGTGACGGTCACACCGCGGGTGGCGACCACGCTCGCCTATACGCCGCCCATGCCCGGCGGCGAGACGCTCAGGCTGCGCGCCGACGACTGCGCCGCGCCCTGCGCCGTGCTGACCTTGCGGCTGGTGGCCGCGACGGCGGTCGGGCTGCGCGGGGTCAGCGTCAACCTGCCCCTCGACTCCCTCAAGCTCTCCCTCGACGCCGCCTCCTTCCAGACCGGGCTCGACACCGGCAAGGCCGTCCTCGGCACCGGCCCCTTGCGCGACAGGCTGGTCCTGGGAGCGGCGCTGAAGGGCAGCGGAGCCGCGCCCGCCGCCGACCGCGCTCTCGCCGCCGGCGACGAGCTCCTGCACTTCGCGGTGGCGCTGCAGCCCCAGGGAGGGCAGGGTGTCGTCTTCGACGGCGCCGCGGCGTTTGCGAGCGGATGCGAGCGATGCGGTGCCGCCTTCATCCAGACCGCATCGGGGCGCACGCCGGGAGGAATCGCGGTGGGCAAGCTCGAGGCGAAGTGAGGCGTTCATGAGCACCTCGACCGGCGCGCAGCTCCTCGTGCGCATGCTCAAGGCGGAAGGCGTCCGGCACATCTTCACCCTCTCGGGGCTGCACATCGCGCCCATCTACGCGGCCTGCGTCGAGGAGGGGATCCAGCTCATCGACACGCGCCACGAGCAGGCGGCCGCCCACGCTGCCGACGCCACCGCGCGGCTCACCCGTGGCATCGGCGTCTGCTGCGTGACGGCGGGCCCGGGAGTGACCGACGCGCTCACCGGCATCGCCAACGCCTACGCCGCCAGCAGCCCGGTGCTGCTGCTCGGGGGCGCGGCGCCCAGCTTCAACGCCGGCAAGGGCTCGCTGCAGGAGATGGAGCAGGTCGATCTCTTCACCCGCATCACCAAGTGGTCGGACCGCATCCCCACGCCGGACCGGGTGCCGACCTACCTGGCCAAGGCCTTCCGCACCATGCTCACCGGGCGGCCGGGGCCGGTCTTCCTCGAGGTGCCCTGGGACGTGCTGGGCAACGGGGTGGACGACGCGGACTGCCCGCTGCCTTTGTCGTACCGCACCCGCGCGCGGCAGCCGGGAGATCCCGTGTATGTCGATCGCGCGGTCCAGCTCCTCGAGAAGGCCGAGCGGCCGGCGGTGATCGCGGGCAGCTCGATCTGGTGGGACGACGCGCCCACGCAGCTCGCCGCCCTTGCCGAGCGCCTCAGCGCGCCGGTGTACCTGAACGGCGCCGGGCGCGGCTGCCTGCCGGCCGATCATCCGCACTTCTTCTCGCAGACGCGCAAGGACGCGCTGGCGGAGGCGGACGTGGTGCTCATCGCCGGGACGCCGCTCGACTTCCGGCTCGGCTATGGCGCGGGCCTGGGCGAGACGTCGAAGATCATCCAGGTGGACAGCGACGCCGCGGAGATCGGGCGCAACCGCGCGGTGGACGTCGGCATCATCGGCGACTCGCGCTCGGTGCTGCAGCAGCTGACGGCGGGGCTGGGCGACCGCAAGCGGGACGGCGCCTGGCTGTCGAAGCTGCGCGAGCGCGAGCGGGCCAAGGCCGGGCGGCAGGCGGAATACGAGCAGTCCGACCAGGTCCCGGTGCACCACTTCCGCCTGGCCCGCGAGCTGGACACCGTCGCGCGGGCCGCGGGCGACTCCATGTTCGTCGCCGACGGCGGCAACTGGGTGGCCATCGCCGCCAAGGTCATCGGGCTGCGCAAGCCGGGGCGCTGGCTCGATCCGGGGCCGCTCGGCTGCCTCGGTGTCGGGGCGCCCTTCGCCATCGCGGCCAAGCTCCTCCATCCGGATCGCCCCGTCTTCGTCATCCAGGGCGACGGCTCCTTCGGCTTCAACGGCATGGACTTCGAGACTGCCATCCGCTTCAAGCTCCCCATGGTCGTGGTGGTCGGCAACGACGCCGCCTGGGGCCAGATCCGGGTGCCGCAAGTGCAGCTCTACGGACCGGAGAAGAGCCCGGCGACCACCCTCGCGCCCACCCGCTACGACCGCATCGTCGAGGCGATGGGCGGAACTGGCGAGCAGGTCACCGACCCCGCGCAGATCCGCCCGGCGCTGGAGCGGGCGGTGGCCTCGGGCACCGTCGCCTGTGTCAACGTCATGCTGGACCCGGAAGCGCCGGCGGCCAGCGGAGCGCAAGGCTATGCCATCTGATCCCCTGCACGGAGTCCACGCCCCCGATCCCCGCACGCTGACCCTCGACCGCAGCGACGCGCTGCTGCTGGTGGTCGACGTCCAGGAGCGGCTGGCGGCGGCGATGAACCCGGCCGCGCTGGCCGCGGTGGAGAAGAACGCCATCGTGCTCATCAAGGTCGCCCGCCGCCTCGGGCTGCCCATCTTCGTCACCGAGCAGTATCCGAAAGGGCTCGGGCACACGCTGCCGTCCCTGCGGGCGCTGCTCGAGGAAGCGCCCATGGAGAAGCTGGAGTTCTCCTGCGGCGCCTCGCAGGAGATCGCCAAGCGCATCGTCGGCACGGGGCGGCGGCAGGTGATCGTGGTCGGGATGGAGACGCACGTCTGCGTCTTCCAGACGGTGCGCGACCTGGCGCGGGGCGAGTTCGCGGTCTTCCTCGCGCAAGACGCGGTGCTCTCGCGCACCGAGGAGAACCGGCGCGTCGGCCTGCACCTCTGCGAGAAGAGCGGGGCGACGCTGACCAGCACCGAGGCGACGGTCTTCGATCTGCTCGGGGTCGCCGGCACGCCGGAGTTCAAGGAGCTGGCGCCTCTCGTCAAGTGAGCGGGCGCAGGTTGCAAAAGGTGGGACGCCCGAGGTTGCGCCCCGCCGCGCTCCGTGCGAATCGTCTGGACCGCACCCATGGCGACCGACCCACTCGACGAGCCGGAGGACGGCAAAGGGGCGCCGCTCGGCGCGGTGCTCGACTTCATGCGGCTGCTCTGGTCTGTCGACCACGCGCTGCAGTCGTCGTCCAGGCGGATGGAGTCGACCTACGGCATCACCGGGCCGCAGCGTCTGGTGGTGCGCATCGTCGGGCGCTTTCCCGGCATCGCGGCGGGGCGGGTGGCCGAGATCCTCCGCGTCCATCCTTCGACCCTGACCGGTATCCTCAAGCGGCTCGAAGCCCGGGGAGTTCTCCAGCGCAAGAGCGACCCGCGCGACGCCCGCCGCGCCCTCTTCGGGTTGACCAGCAAGGGCCGCAAGCTCGACACGCCGCGGACCGGCACGGTGGAGCAGGCCGTCCGGCGGGTGCTGGCGAAGGATCCGGAGAAAGTCGCCGCTGCCCAGGAAGTCCTCGCCGGGCTGACCGAAGCACTCGACCTGGTCCTGCGGTAGGTCGCGCTTCAGCCCCGCTGGCCGAAGCCGAGCAGGTCCTTGCGGGCCTCGCTCGGGCGGGCGATGCGGATGTCGAGCGGGCCCGGCGCCCGGCCGATGCAGCCGCGGCTGAAGCGGCGCACCACGCGATCGGCGGCGAGGAGGGAGACCAGGAACGGCACCACCGCGCAGACCACCGCGGCGGCCAGCAGCGCGGCCTGATGGGCGCCCGGCTGCAGCAGCGCCCTGCGCCAGAGGAAGAGGGCGAAGACGAGGCCGAGCAGGATCCCCCAGAAGGCGATGAGCATGCCGGTGCGCGCGCCGTAGTAGCCGCGGATGGCCGAGGCCAGCTCCTTGTCGCGCAGGAAGGTCCGCCGTCCCTGCTCGCCGGCGACGTCGATGAGCGCGTTGCCCGGGCCGCAGTGGGGGCAGTCGCGGCCGCCCGACCAGGTGCGGCGGCAGATGGGGCAGATCTTCAGCACGCCGCTGTGTATAACCCGCCGCCGCAGCCTTTTGCGGAGCCCACATGAACTTCGACTTCTTCTACGACCTGGGCAGCCCCTACAGCTACCTGGCCTCGACGCAGCTGGAAGGCATGGAAGCCCGCACCGGCGTCGCCGCGCGGCTGTTCCCCATCACGCTGGGCGGCCTGCGCAAGACCACCGGCCACCAGATGCCGCCCGCTGCGCAGCTCAAGTACATGGCGGAGGACACCTCGCGCTGGGCCAGGCAGTACGGCGTGCCCATGCAGATCCCCAAGGTCTTCCCCACCAGCACCATCAAGGCGCTGCGCGCCACGCTCGCCGCCGGGCGGCTGGGCAAGCAGCGCGAGGCCATGCGCGCGCTCTTCCACACCTACTGGGCGGAGGGAGACGATCTCTCCGACGCGGCGGTCCTGGAGCGGGTGCTGGGGAGCGCCGGGCTCGACGGCGCGGCGCTGGTCAAGGCCGCCGACGAGGACGAGATCAAGGACCTGCTCCGCCGCAACACCAGCCTCGCGCTCGACCGCGGCGTCTTCGGGGTGCCGACCCTCTTCGTCGGCGAGCGCAGCTTCTGGGGCAACGACCGCCTGCACTTCGTCGAGGCGGAGCTTCGCAAGCGGTGATGCTACTCTGACCGGCCGGAGGGGACCCCATGAGCTCGTTCCGGCCGGACCCGAACATCCTCAAGAAGCATCCCAACGCCATCACCCAGGCGCAGATCGACGAGAAGGGCCGCTTCTTCGGCACCCTCCTCGCGGCGGCGGCGGGCGAGGCGCTGGGCGCGCCGCACGAGAACAAGAAGGCGGACCAGGTGGGCCCGCTGCGCGAGATCACTTCCGGCGGGATGTGGGCCGCGGGCGAGCCCACCGACGACATCGACCTGACGCTCATCCTCCTCCGGTCCATCGTCGCGCGGCGCAAGCTCGACCCGGACGACGTCGCGCACGGGCTGCTCAAGTGGTTCGCGGGCAAGCCGAAGGACATCGGCAACCTGACCCGCGCGGCGCTGGAGAACCTGCGCGCCGGAGAGCCGCCCGCGCAGTCGGGTGCCATCGCCTGGGAGGACAGCGGGCGCAAGGCGGCGGGCAACGGCAGCCTGATGTGCTGCGCGCCCGTCGGGCTGTTCCACGTCAGGAACCTCGACGGCCTCGAAGGCGACGCGGTGACGGCCTCGCGGATCACCCACTACGATCCGCGCTGCGTCGGCGCCTGCGTCGGGGTGACCACGGCCATCGCGCTGCTGGTGCGGGGTGGCGCCGACGCCGAGGAGGCCATCTCGCGCGCCGCCACCGCGGCGGGAGCGCACTCGGACGAGGCGCTGCAGGCCATCGAGCGCGGCGCCTCCCGGAAGCCCGCCGACCTGCACGTCGACGGCGACGACCGCGGCTTCGTGCTGCACACCCTCGAGCTGGCCTTCAGCGCGCTGGCCACAGCCGCCTCGCTGGAGGAAGGTCTACGAAGTGTCATTTCGCGCGGCGGCGACACCGACACCAACGGCTGCGTCGCGGGCGCGCTGCTGGGCGCGAAGTTCGGCAAGTCGCAGGTGCCGGAGCGGTGGTCCGCGAAGCTGAAGGCGGCCACGGAGCTGAACGTGCTCGCCGACCAGCTCTACCGCCAGCTCTGATCTAGCCGGAGCCGTAGGTGTGCAGCCCCTCGCCGGTGAGGCCGAGGTTGACGCCCATGAAGGTGAAGACCACCACCGCGAAGGCGAAGACGGCGATGGCCGCGGGCCGCTTGCCGGCCCACCCGAGCGTGATGCGCGTGTGCAGGTAGCCGGCGTAGACCACCCAGGTGATGAGCGCCCAGGTTTCTTTTGGATCCCAGCCCCAGAAGCGGCCCCAGGCCTCGTTGGCCCACATGCCGCCCATGACGATGCCGATGGTGAGGAGCGGCCAGCCGGCGATGATGACGCGGTAGGTGATGTCCTCGAGCTTGCGCGGATCGGGCAGGCCCGCCGAGATGCGGTCGCGCAGCGGCGTCGTCAAGAGGAAGCCCAGCGTCGTGCCCCAGACCAGCGCGATGAGGCCCAGCGCATAGTTGGAAGCGAGCGACAACCGGAACGGGCCGTGCTCGCCCGGCGCC
>JAYWAJ010000228.1:0-5313 GCA_043782525.1 Deltaproteobacteria bacterium
GCCAGCCGCCGCTCTTCGACAGCGCGAGGCCGCTCCGCTCCGTCGACGCCGAGGTCTTGAAGCTCTGCCCCGTCCCGCCGGCGAGCCGCGTGGAGCCGGACGACGTCCGCGCCTTCTTTGCGGCGCACCTCGCCGACCAGCGCCTCGTCCAGGCCGTCAGCGCCGTCGCGCCCTTTGCGAAGGACAAGACGGCGCGGGCGGCGTTCCTCGCCTCGATCTGGAGCGGCCCCGCCCGGCGCAACGCCTTCACCCATGTCCTCTGCGGCGACGATTGGGACACCGACAAGCTGGGCGGCCTCCACCTCGAGGCCCGCTACCTCCAGCTGGAGGCCGAAGGGAAGATCTGCTACGACGGCCCAGCGCGCAGTGGCCCCGCCTGCAACGGCAGGCAGTGCGTGATCCGCTACCGCGGCGTCGCCGGCTTCTCCTGCGGCCGCAAGCAGACGGGCGGATTCGCGCAGGGGCTCGACGCCATCGACCTGCTCTCCGCCGGGACGCGCGGGTACGGCGCCTGCTGCATGGGCGGCGCGCCGGCGACCCCGGGCGCCCAGCTGCGCGACGGGGGCCGCTACGCCGGACCGCGCGGGATCACCTTCCAGATCTGGTGCGGCGAGCGCAACGGCGCTCCCGGGATCGCCAGCTTCTATCCGACCGAGGGGGCGCCGAATTGCCAGTAGCGCGCGGGAACTGCCCGTCGCGCGCCGCCGGCTGAAGGAGCCGCGCGTCGACTACGGCTTCGCCGCTCCGCCGCCGGGCTTGCCGCGCCCGCCGCCCGGTCCGCCGCGTCCGCCTCCCGGTGCGCCGCGTCCGCCGCCAGGTCCGCCCCGTCCTCCGCCCGGTGCGCCGCGTCCGCCGCCCGGTCCGCCCTTGCCTCCGGGCCGCGCGCCGCCGGGGCCGCGCTCGGTGCGCCGATCCTGCGCCACTGTCTCCATCGAGAAGCTGCCCTCGAGCGACCCTTCCGGGCCCTTCTGCTTGCCGCCGCCCAGCTGCTTGCGCGGCCCGCGCTTCTTGTCGTCCTTCTGCTCGAAGTTCTGCTTCATCGAGGCCGGCATCAGGTCGACGATGTACTGGAACTCGCCGATCTTCTTCGCGCCGGCCACCTCCTCCTCCGACCCGAAGACGCGCACCAGCCGCACCCGATCCGCCTGCCGCCCGGTCGCCTGCAGCGCCTCGCGCAGGCGCAGCAGCCTGTCGCCGGTGGTGCCGGTGGCGTCGGAGACGGCCTTGTCGAGGATCTCCTTCACCGCGCTGGTCTCCGCCTCGGGCTCGCCGCGCCCGGCGCCTGCTTCGGCGGCCTTGACCTCGGCTTCCTTGGCGCCGCCCTCGGTGGCGCGGGCGCCGTCGGTCCCCTGCCCCGCCAGATCCTGGCCGGCGACGGCTTCCTCGCGCTTCTCTTCCTCGGCCGCGCCCGGCTGCATCTCGTCTTCCGTGGTCCCGGCCTCGCCCAGCTTGGGCGCGCGCGCCTCCGCTGCGCCCGAGACGTCGCTGCCCCCCGCCGCCTGCTGGGCGAGGGCCTGGTCGCCGGCGTCGCTGACGCTGTCGGCGGTGTTCACCGGAGCGGCCGCGTTGGCGGTCTCGTCGGGCTTCGCGGTCACGCCCTCCTGTGGCCGCACCGCGGGAGCGACGCGCAGCAGCTCCTTGGGAAGGGACTTGCGCGCCTCCGCCTCGGCCTTGGTGGCCATGCGGATCATCGTCCCGCTGAATTCGGTCAAAGTCTTCATGTCACACCCGGTCTATACAGAAGGGGCCGCTTCCTACCACAACTTGGGCACAGGTGTGGGAGCTGTGGAACGTCGGCGAAAAAGATCCTGCAAACGGCCCCTTGGGGCTGTGGAATCTCCCTCCACAAGCTGTGGGTAACCTACGAGCGGTTGCGCATGGTGCGGCGCGTTACCACAATCCATGGTAGAACCGGCTTGACAGGGGCACCGGGGGCGGAGCATGGTGGCCTTCGCCGTACCGCTCCGGTTCTGGAGCTCGAAGGAGGGCGCATGAAACGCAATGCGAGTCGAACTCCTTCCTTGAAACCTGCCACCAGCTGACCCAAGGCCCCGACGGCCGGATTCCCGCCGCCGGACGCCGTTCGCACCTCCCGAGTCGTTCTTTTCCCGCCGGCTTTGCGCCGGCAGATGTCCTTTTTCGTCGAACCGCCGTCAGGGGCGGAGGGGTAAACAGAGATGGCCAAGACCGGCAAGCAGGATCCCGCAGCGATCGTCGCCATGCACGCAGGCGCCACGCCGTCGCAGGGACGCAGCGCCACCGAACCGCCCAGGCCGCGCCGCACCAAGGGCCTGCCGGTCCCCCGCCGGGTCACCCGCGACGGCCAGACCGCCGCGCAGGTCTTCGACGAGGTGGAGTGGACGCGCAGGCCGGCCAAGATCTCCGGGGCCGACGGCGAGGTGGTCTTCAAGATGGACGACGCCGAGGTGCCGGCCGCCTTCTCGCAGCTGGCCACCGACGTCGCCGTCAGCAAGTACTTCCGCAAGGCCGGCGTGCCGCACCACATCTCGCCCTCCGGCTCCGAGACCTCGGTCCGCCAGATCGTCCGCCGGGTCGCGCATACGCTGCGGACTTCCGGCGAGGCGATGGGCGGCTACTTCGGGACTCCCGCCGACGCCGAGGCCTTCGAAGCCGAGCTCACCTTCATGCTGGTGCACCAGATCGGCGCCTTCAACAGCCCGGTGTGGTTCAACTGCGGCCTCCACAACGAGTACGGCATCAAGGGCTCGGGCGGAAACTACGCGGTCGACCTCACCTCCGGCACCGCCTACGTCACCGACGACGCCTATACCCGCCCCCAGGTCTCGGCCTGCTTCATCCAGAGCTGCAACGACGACCTGGACTCGATCTTCAACCTGATCCACGACGAGGCGCGGGTCTTCAAGTACGGCTCCGGCTCGGGCACCAACTTCTCCAAGCTGCGCGGCAAGACCGAGCGGCTCTCCGGCGGCGGCACCTCCTCCGGCCTGATGAGCTTCCTCGAGGTCCTCGACCGCGCCGCCGGCGCCACCAAGTCGGGCGGCATCACCCGCCGCGCGGCCAAGATGGTGGTGCTCGACTGCGACCACCCGGAGATCCGCGACTTCATCCAGTGGAAGGCGCGGGAGGAGAAGAAGGTCTCGGCGCTGATCGCGGGCGGCTATTCGTCGGACTTCAACGGCGAGGCCTACCGCACCGTCTCGGGGCAGAACGCCAACAACTCGGTGCGCATCAAGGACCGCTTCATCGAGGCGGTGCAGAAAGACGCCGTCTGGGAGACCACCTCGCGCACCAACGGCGAGGTCATCGAGCGGCTCTCCGCCCGCGAGCTGTGGCGGGAGATGGCCCAGGCGGCCTGGCAGTGCGCCGACCCCGGCCTGCAGTTCGACGACACCATCAACAAGTGGCACACCTGCAAGGCCACCGACCGCATCTACGCCTCCAACCCCTGCAGCGAGTTCGTCTTCCTCGACGACACCGCCTGCAACCTCGCCTCGCTCAACCTGCTCAAGTTCCTCGACGAGCGGAGCGGGAAGTTCGACGTCGAAGGCTACAAGCACGCCTGCCGCATCTTCTTCATGGCGCAGGAGATCGCCGTCGACCTGGCCAGCTACCCAACCAAGCGCATCGCCGAGCGCAGCCACCAGTTCCGCCCGCTCGGGCTCGGCTACGCCAACCTCGGCACCCTGCTGATGGTCGAAGGCCTGCCCTACGACTCCGCCGAAGGCCGGGCCATGGCCTCGGCGATCACCGCCATCATGACCGGCGAGGCCTACGCCCTCTCGGCGGAGATGGCGGCCACCAAGGGCACCTTCCAGGGCTACGCCAAGAACCGCGAGTCGATGCTGGAAGTGATGCGGATGCACCGCGACTCGGTGAACAACATCGACGCCGACCTGGCGCCGCGGGAGATGCTCACCGCCGCCCACGAGTGCTGGAGCCGCGCCGTCCTCCTCGGCGAGCTGCACGGCTACCGCAACGCCCAGGCCACCGTGCTGGCGCCGACCGGCACCATCGGCCTGCTCATGGACTGCGACACCACCGGCGTCGAGCCCGACTTCGCCCTCATCAAGTTCAAGAAGCTGGCCGGCGGAGGCAGCTTCAAGATCGTCAACCAGTCGGTGCCGCGAGCGCTGAAGAAGCTCGGCTACGCCCCCGCCGAGGTCCAGGCCATCGTCGACTACGTGCGCGGCACCGCCTCGCTCAAGAGCGTTCCCGACTTCGCCCCCGCGGAGCTGGAGGCGCGCGGCCTCTTGCCGGCGGAGATCGGCAAGATCGAGAAGTCGCTGGAGTCGGTCTTCGACCTGCGGGCCTCGTTCGCGGCGCACATCCTCGGCCCCGCCTGCCTCTCGCGGCTGGGCGTCGACGCCGGCGCCAAGGGCAAGGTGACCCTGGCCCGGCTCGGCTACACCGACGCCCAGATCGACGCCGCCACCCTCATCGTCTGCGGACGGCAGACCGTCGAAGGCGCGCCACACCTGAAAGTCGAGCACTACCCGGTCTTCGATTGCGCCAACCGCTGCGGCCCGCTCGGCACCCGGTACATCGAGCCGATGGGCCACGTCCGCATGATGGCCGCCGCGCAGCCGTTCCTCTCCGGCGCCATCTCCAAGACCATCAACCTGCCCTCCGACGCCACCGTCGACGAGGTGGAGAAGATCCACACCGACTCCTGGCGACTGGGGATCAAGGCCATCGCGCTCTACCGCGACGGCTCCAAGCTCTCGCAGCCGCTCTCGGCGGGCGACAACGTCGTCAAGGTCCCGCTCCCCAAGGACGCCCGCGAGATGGCCGAGGCGCTGCTCAAGGTCATCCCCGAGTTGACCCGCGAGCAGGCGCAGCGGATGTCGGAGGCGGCCTTCCAGGCCAAGGCGGTCCCGGCGCCGCTCTCCTCGAGCGCCCGGCGCCGGCTGCCCTCGAAGCGGCACGGCCTCACCCAGGAGGCGAAGGTCGGCGGCAACAAGATCTTCCTCCGCACCGGCGAGTACGAGGACGGGGCGCTCGGCGAGATCTTCATCGACATGCACAAGGAGGGCGCGGCGCTGCGCTCGGTGATGAACTGCTTCGCCATGCTGGTCTCGATGGCGCTGCAGTACGGCGTGCCGCTCGACGTGCTGGTCGAGCAGTTCGTCTTCACCCGCTTCGAGCCGCAGGGGCCGGTGCAGGGACATGACCGGGTGAAGTTCGCCACCAGCGTCATCGACTACGTCTTCCGCGCGCTGGGCGTCGAGTACCTCCAGCGGGACGACCTCGCCCACGTCACGCCGGAGGAAGCCGCCGAGACGCCCAAGAGCGCCCAGACGGCCGACCCGGTGACGACGCCGAAGGCAGAGG
>JAYWAJ010000229.1:0-14139 GCA_043782525.1 Deltaproteobacteria bacterium
GCTTCTCCTCGCCGGGGACGCGGGCGTCGTAGAGCACCAGCGGATGGAGGTTGCCGTCGCCGGCGTGGAAGACGTTGGCGACGCGCAGGCCCGCCTTGGCCGAGAGGGCCGCGATCTCCGAGAGCACCTGGGCGATGGCGCTGCGCGGGATGACGCCGTCCTGCACCAGGTAGTTGCGCGAGATGCGCCCCACCGCGGCGAAGGCGCTCTTGCGCCCCTTCCACATCAGATCCCGCTCGGCGGCGTCGCGGGGCACGCGGATCTCGAGCGCGCCCGCCTTGCGCGAGAGGTCGACGGCGACGGCCGAGGTGTGCTCGCACTCCGCGCTCGGCCCGTCCACGTCCATGAGCAGCGCGGCGCCGACCTCGGGCCAGTCGAGCCCGGTGGCGGCCTTGGCGGCGACGATGGCGAGGGTGTCCATCATCTCGATGGCGGCGGGGACGATGCCGGAGGCGATGATGGCCGAGACGGCATTGCCCGCCTCCGTCGTCGAGGGAAAGGTGGCGAAGAAGGTCTTGACCGCCTCGGGCTTGCGCAGGATGCGCAGGGTCACTTCGGTGACGATGCCCAGCATGCCTTCGCTGCCCACCACCACGCCGGTCAGGTCGTAGCCGGGCTGGTCGAGCACCGGCCCGCCCAGGTCCTGCACGCTGCCGTCGCCCAGCACCAGGCGGACGCCGAGGACGTGGTTGACGGTGAAGCCGTACTTGAGGCAGTGCGCGCCGCCCGAGTTCTCGGCGACGTTGCCGCCGATGCTGCAGACGCTCTGCGAGGAGGGATCGGGCGCGTAGTACCAGCCCTGCCCGCTGATCAGCTTGGAGACGTCGAGGTTGATCACGCCCGGCTGCACCCGCATGAAGGCGTTGTCGTAGTCGACCTCGAGGATCTTCCGCATCCGCGAGAGCCCGATGAGCGCGCAGCCCGGGATGGGCAGCGCGCCGCCGGAGAGCCCGGTGCCGGAGCCCCGCGCGACGATGGGCAGCCCCGCCTCGCGGGCGATGCGCACGCAGGCGACGACCTCCTCGGTGGTGGCCGGCAGGAGGACCACGCCGGGCGTGGCGCGGAAGCTGGCCAGGCCGTCGGACTCGTAGGTGCGCAGCTGCTCCTTCTCCCGGATGCAGTTCTTCTCGCCCACCGCCGCGCAGAAGCGGGCGAGGACCTGCGGCGAGGGCGGCGCGGCGCCGGCGGAGACGTCGTGCGCCTGCGTCCCGCCCGGCTTCAGCTCGTGGACGGCCTCGCTCATTCGAGCAGCGCGTAGGCGGGCAGGGTGAGGAAGTCGAGGAACTCGCCCAGGACCAGCTGGTCGAGGAGCTTGACCGCGCGCGGGTCGGTGCCCGGCAGCTTGGCCAGCTCCTCGTCGCGCACGTGGGTATAGAGCGCCTGGTCGAAGACGCGCCCGTCGTCGAGCCTGGCCTTGTTGGTGCGCCACTGCCAGAGCTGCGCCCGCGAGATCTCGGCGGTGGCCGCGTCCTCCATCAGGTTGAAGATGGCCACCGCGCCGTTTCCGTTCAACCAGGCGCTGATGTACTGCAGCGCCACGCTGACGTCGTTGCGCACGCCCGCCTCGGTGATCTTGCCGCCGGGCACCTGCATCTCCTGCAGCTGGGCGGCGGTGACGTGGACCTCTTCGCGCAGCCGCTCCTTCTGGTTGGCCTTCGCGCCCAGCTTGCGGTCGAAGACCTCCTTGGCGATGGGCACCAGGTCGGGATGCGCCACCCAGGTACCGTCGAAGCCGTCGTTGGTCTCGCGCTCCTTGTCGGCGCGGGTCTGCGCCAGCGCCTTCTCGTTGACCTCGGGATTCTTGCGGGTGGGGATGAAGGGCGCCATCCCGCCCATGGCGTGGGCAGAGCGCTTGTGGCAGGTCTGCACCAAGAGCTCGGTGTAGGCGCGCATCGAGGGGATGGTCATGGTGATCTGCGCGCGGTCGGGCAGGATGAGGTCCTTGCGCGAGCGGAACTTCTTGATGAGCGAGAACATGTAATCCCAGCGGCCGGCGTTGAGGCCGCTCATGTGGTCGCGCAGCTCGTAGAGGATCTCGTCCATCTCGAAGGCGGCCGGCAGCGTCTCGATGAGCACGGTGGCCCGGACGCTGCCCTTGGGAATGCCCAGCTTCTCCTGGGCGAAGACGAAGGCGTCGTTCCACAGCCGCGCCTCGAGGTGCGACTCCATCTTCGGCAGGTAGAGGTAGGGGCCGGTGCCGCGGTCGAGCAGCTCGCGGGCGTTGTGGAAGAAGTAGAGCCCGAAGTCGGCGAGGCTGGCCGAGACCGGCTTGCCGTCGACGCGCAGGTGTTTCTCGGTCAGGTGCCAGCCGCGCGGCCGCACCAGCAGCGTGGCGATCTTCTCGTTGAGCTGGTAGGACTTGCCCTCGGGCGAGACAAAGGTCAGCTTGCGCCGCACGGCGTCCATGAGGTTGACGTGACCCTCGACGACGTTGCTCCAGGTGGGCGAGAGCGAATCCTCGAAGTCCGACATGAAGGTGTCGGCGCCGGAGTTGAGCGCGTTGATCATCATCTTGCGCTCGACCGGGCCGGTGATCTCGACGTGCCGCTTCTGCAGATCGGCCGGCGTGGACGCGACCTTCCACTTTCCGGCGCGGACCTCGGCGGTCTCGGGAAGGAAGTCGAACTGCGCGCCGGCAGCCAGCTTCTGGTAGCGCGCGTCCCGCCTGGCCAGCAGCTCTTCCCGCCGCGCCCCGAAGGCCTGCTGGAGCTGTTCGACGAACGCCAGCGCGGGCTTGGACAGGACCTGGTCCGGACCTTTGGCAGTCACTTCGATCATGAAGTCTCCCTAGAGGATGCCGGGTACGGCACCACATGATGGTTCCCTCGTCCAGTGGATGCGCGCGCTGGAGTCCGCTGGCAAGGGCTACTGCACCACCATCCCCTGGAGGTAGTACGCCTGCAGGTAGACCAGCACGCCCACCAGGCAGGCGAGCGCGAGGCTGTGGAAGAAGACGTAGCGCAGGATGTCGCCCTCGCCGCCCTGCTGGCCGGTGGCGACGCCCGCCACCACGATGCTCTGCGCGTCGATCATCTTGCCCATCACGCCGCCGGAGCTGTTGGTGGCCGCGGCCAGGATGGGCGAGATGCCGACCTGCTGCGCGGTGACCTGTTGCAGGTTTCCGAAGAGCACGTTGGAGGAGGTGTCGCTGCCGGTCAGCGCCACGCCCAGCCAGCCGAGCAGCGCCGAGAAGAAGGGGAAGAGGTGGCCGGTCGAGGCAAAGGCGAGGCCCATGGTCGCGTCCGACCCGGAGAAGCGGGTGGTGAACCCGAGCGCCAGCATGGCCGCGATGGTGAGGAGCGAGAAGCGCACGCGCTTGAGGGTGAGCAGATAGGTCTTGAGGAGCTGGCCGGGCTTCATCCCGAGCAGCAGGCCCGAGACGAGGCCGGAGAGGAGCAGGCTGGTGCCGGTGGCGGAGATCCAGTTGAAGCTGAACACCGCCGCCTCGGCCGTCGGCTTCGCCACCACCGGCGGCGCCCGCAGCACCATCTTGTCGAGATAGGGGATGGCGAAGGTCGGGTTGGAGACGCCGTTGAAGAAGGCCTTCATCGCCGGGACGCCCCAGGCGAAGACGAAGACCGAGAGGATGATCCACGGCATCCAGGCGAGCCGCGCCTCTCGCGAGGTGGGCAACTCGTGCTTCTCGACCGTGCCCGCGCTCTCGCCCGGGAAGCGGAAGTTGCGCTTCGGTTGCCAGAACTTGAGCAGGATGTAGGTGGCCGCGATCGAGACCAGCGCCGAGATGATGTCGACGAGCCACGGCCCGTGGAAGTTGGAGACGAGGTACTGCGGGATGGCGAAGAAGACGCCGGCCACCAGGCAGGCCGGCCAGACCTCGATCATGCCGTCGAAGCCGGCCATGGCCCAGACCAGCCAGAAGGGGATGATGAGGGAGAAGAAGGGCAGCTGGCGGCCCACCATCGCCGAGAGCTTTTCGATGGGCAGGTTGGTGACCTTGGCGAGCGCGATGATGGGCGAGGCGAGGGCGCCGAAGGCCACCGGCGCGGTGTTGCCGATGAGCGAGAGTCCGGCGGCGGCCAGCGGCTGGAAGCCGAGGCCGATGAGCATGGCCGCGCAGATGGCCACCGGGGTGCCGAACCCGGCCGCGCCCTCGATGAAGGCGCCGAAGCTGAAGCCGATGAGCAGCACCTGGATGCGCCGGTCGCTGGCGAGGCCGGCGATGGTCTGCTTCACCACCTCGAACTTTCCGGTGGAGACGGTGATGTCGTAGACGAAGATCGCGTTGAGCACGATCCAGCCGATGGGGAAGAGCCCGTAGGCGGCGCCGTTGAGCGCGGCGGCGACGGCCATCGAGGCCGGCATCTTGTAGGCGAGGATGGCGATGAGCAGCGCCGAGGCGAGGCCGAGGAGCGCGGCGATGTGCGCCTTGATGTGGAAGAACGCCAGCGCGCCGAGGAGCACCACCACCGGGATGGCGGCGATCAAGGCGGAGACGTAGAGGTTGCCGAAGGGATAGTACGCCTGGGTCCAGGTCATCGGGCCGGCTCCATTCGCTGCTTCTGCTGGTGCTGGTGGTCTTCGCTTCGCGGCGGGGCAGCGGTGCGGCGAGGGCGAGAACCTAGCTGTTCGGGACGGGGGGCTTCCACTCCGACGAAAGGCCGGAGTATACAAGTTCACCTTTCCGCCTCCGGAGACGACAATGCCCAGGAACCTGACGCGCAGGACGCTGATCAAGGCTGGTCTCACCGCAGGCGCCGCGCTGGCGACGCCGACCATCTTCTCGCGCAAGGCCTCGGCGCAGACCGAGACCACGCTGAAGGTGGTGCAGTGGAAGCACTTCGTTCCCGACTACGATCGCTACTTCAACGAGTTCGTGAAGAAGTTCGGCGAGCAGCACAAGTGCAAGGTGGAGGTCGACTACGTGGCCACCGCCGACCTGCCCACCGCCATCGCCGCCGACATCTCGCGCGGCGGCGGGCACGACATCTTCCACCTCAACGGCACCGGGGCCTGGCTCTACGACCAGACCCTGGTCGACGTCAGCTCGGTGGCGGAAAAGCTGGCCAAGGACTTCGGCGGCTGGATCCCCAACTCGGAGTCCATCGGCAAGGTCAAGGACAAGTGGCTGGCGATTCCCTACTGGTACATCGCCTACCCGATGATCATCAATCGCGGGTACTTCAAGGAGGTGGGCGCCGACTACACCGACAAGACCACCTGGGCCGACCTGCTCCCTGCCGGCGCGAAGCTGAAGAAGGCGGGTCACCCCTTCGGCATCGCCTACTCGCAGACGCCCGACTCCAACGACAACCTCTACGCGCTGATGATGGCCTACGGCGCCCACCTCTTCGACAAGGAGGGCAAGATCTCGCTCAAGCGCAAGGAGATCACCGAGGTGCTCGAGTACGGCAAGCGGTTCTTCAGCGAGACCATGACCGACGAGGTCCTCAGCTGGGACGACAGCTCGAACAACCGCTTCATCGCCTCCGGCAAGGGCTCGATGATCTCCAACCCCATCAGCGCCTACCGGACCGCCGCCAAGGACAACCCCGACGTCTACCGCAACCTGGAGATCCAGAAGACGCCGCTTGGGCCCAAGGGGCGCCGCAACGGCTCGCGCACCATGTCCTACGGCGTCTTCAACTTCTCCAAGCAGCAGGATCTGGCGCGCGAGTTCCTCTACGCCATGGTGGCCGACAGCCGCGTGGGCATGGAGCAGAGCACCGGCTACAACCATCCCTTCCTCAAGGGCTTCACCAAGAAGCCGATGCCGGTGATCGGCAACGAGCCGAATCTCAAGCTGCTGCAGGACTTCCAGGACGACGTCATCTTCATCGGCTATCCGGGGCCGATGACCAAGATCGCGACCGGCATGTACTCGAAGTTCGTCATCCCCACCATGTTCGCCGAGGTGGCCAAGGGGAAGCCCATCCGGGCCGCGATGGACGACGCCGAGAAGAAGCTCCGCGCCATCTAGCCCGACGCTCCGACCCCATGGCGGAAGTCGTTCTCGACAAGGTCGTCAAGAAGTTCGGCGACACCGAAGTGGTCGCGGGCATCGATCTCACCGTCCGCGACCTCGAGTTCTGCATCCTCGTCGGCCCCTCGGGCTGCGGGAAGACCACCACGCTGCGGATGATCGCCGGGCTGGAAGAAGTCACCTCCGGCGACATCCGCATCTCGGGCCAGTCGGTGACCTGGACGCCGCCCCGCGACCGCGACATCGCCATGGTCTTCCAGAGCTACGCGCTCTATCCGCACATGACCGTGCGCAAGAACCTGTCTTTCGCCCTCGAGCTGCACAAGGTGGCCCGGGCGGAGATCGACAAGCGCATCGCCGAGGTGGCGGAGATCATCGGGCTGACGCCGCTCCTCGACCGCAAGCCGCGCCAGCTCTCGGGCGGCCAGCGGCAGCGGGTCGCGGTCGGCGCGGCGCTGGTGCGGCAGGCGGGCGTGCTCCTCTTCGACGAGCCGCTCTCGAACCTGGACGCCAAGCTGCGGGTGCACATGCGCACCGAGCTGAAGCGGCTGCACCAGGCGGTCAAGTCCACCATGGTCTACGTCACCCACGACCAGATCGAAGCCATGACCATGGGCGACCGCATCGTCATCATGAACGGCGGGCGCATCGTGCAGGTGGGCTCGGCCATGGACGTCTACGACCATCCCACCTCGCGCTTCGTGGCCGGCTTCATCGGGACGCCGCCGATGAACTTCTTCGAGGGGGAGATCGGCAACGGGACGCTGCTCTTGCAGGGCGGCGTGCAGCTCCCGTTCACGCGGCCGGGCGCCGCGCCGGGGCGCAAGATCGTCTTCGGCATCCGCCCCGAGCACATCTATCTGCGGACGCGGGAGAACACCGGCCGCGTGCCCTCGACCATCGAGGTGGTCGAGCCGCTCGGCCACCGGACCATCCTCACCGCGCGCTGCGCCGCGGGCCTGCTGCAGCTGGAAGCGGAGGCGATGCCGGGCCTCAAGCCGGGCGACGCGGCCGACCTCTTCTTCGACCTGCCGCGGGCGCACCTGTTCGACCGGGCGACCGAATGCGTCCTCTAAGGCACCTGCCGTTCTCCGAGCGCGAGGCGCCCTTCGGGTACGCGCTGGTGCTGCCGGCGCTGCTCTACCTGACGGCCTTCATCGCCTATCCCTTCGCCATGTCGATCTGGCTGAGCGTCTCCGATGCGCAGGCGGGCGCGCAGAAGTGGAATTTCGTTGGCGGCGACAACTATTCGAAGGTCGAGAGCTACGACCTGAGCGGGAATGACTTCGTCGTCGCCTCGAAATTGACCCCCGCCGAGGCGCAGGCGCTCATCGACCAGCACAAGGACGGCAAAGTCGTCACCGCGGCCGAGGGCGCGCGCTTCAAGGCCTCGCTGCGCATCGGCAGCCGGACCATCCCCGTCTTCGCCGGCGATACCGAGGACGGCGCCACCTACCTGGCCACCACCCTCCTCAACGACCTCGACTGGCAGCTCCGGCCCAGGGGCCAGGAGGCCGAGGTGGTGGCGCACTCCGGCGATTCTTCGCTGGCCCTGGGCAACTATCCCGACCGCAAGGCCTTGAACAAGGCCCGCAAGGAAGACCTGCTGGTCGAGGCGCGCGTCGAGGTCAAGTCCATCGGCACCGGCGTCTGGCAGGATCCCAATTTCATTTTGGCAGTGAAGAACACGCTCAAGTACACCTTTGGGACCGAGCTGGTGAAGCTGTTCTTCGGCATTCCCTGCGCCTTGCTCCTCTATCGCAAGTTCCGCGGCCGCCAGCTGCTGCGCGGCTTGTTGGTCATTCCCTGGGTCATTCCCATCGCCATCTCCGGGCAGGCCTGGCTGTGGATCCTCGACTCCACCTATTCGGTGTTCAACTGGCTCTTGGTGCGGGGCGGCTTCATCACGCCGCAGAACATCCTCAACTTCCGCGGCGACCCGAATCTCGCCATGATCTCGCTGGTGGTGGTCAACGTCTGGCGCGGCTTTCCCTTCACGACCATCATCATCCTCGCCGGGCTGACCTCGATTCCCGACGAGATCATCGAGCGGTCGAAGCTCGACGGCACCAACGCCCTGCAGCGCTTCTATTACGTGATGGCGCCGATGGTGCGGCCCATCCTCATGGTCTCGCTGCTCTTCTCGGTGGTGTTCTCCTTCACCGATTTCAATACCATCTGGATCATTACCCGGGGCGGGCCCTACGACCAGACGCAGATGCTCGCCACCTATGCCTACCAGGTGGGCGTCAATGCGGGATATCTGGGGAAGGGCGCGGCCATCTCGCTCTTCCTCTTCCCCATCATGGCCCTGACCGTCTTCGGGATGCTCCAGTCGCTGCGCAAGGAGAACATGTGAAGCGCCTGCGCATCCCGCCCGACGTCCTCTCCTGGCTGGGGCTCCTGCCGTTCCTCGCCTTTGCGCTCTTTCCTTTCTATTGGGGATTGGTGACTTCGTTCAAGGCCGACGCCAACCTCTACGACCTGACCCGCAATCCGCTCTGGATCTCGCATATCGACGGCCGCACCGGAAAGCCGTACCACAAGGACATCATCGTCCCCGCCTCCTATCGCGAGGGCCCCATCGAGTGGCGCGAGAAGATCGGCGACCACGTGCTGCGCAGCGACAGCGAGCAGCACCCCAAGCCGATCGCGCTCATCGCCGGCCAGGAGATCCTCAGCCCGGTGGACGGGTCGCTGGCCCGCATCGACATTCCCGCGGGCGCCATCGCCCATCCCAACGACCAGATCGGCGACATCGAGGTCGAGAACCCCACGCTCTCGCATTACCGCTTCCTCACCCAGACGCCCTTCTACCGCTGGATGAAGGTCAGCCTGCTCACCGGCCTCGCCGTCGTCTTCATCACGCTGCTCATCTCGGTGCCGGCGGCCTATTCGCTGGCGCGGCTGCGCTTCCGGGGCAACCGCAGCATCGGCATCGCCATCTTCCTCACCTATCTGATTCCACCGACCATCCTCTTCATTCCCTTTTCGCAATTGGTCGGGGCCATGCATATCGACAACACCATCTGGTCGTTGATTCTCAGTTATCCGACCTTCACCATTCCCTTCTGCACCTGGCTGCTGATGGGCTTCTTCCGCGGCGTGCCCAAGGAGATCGAGGAGCGGGCGCTGCTCGACGGCGCCACCCGGCTGCAGATGCTGCGGCTGGTGGTCATCCCGGTGGTGCTGCCGGGCATCCTCACCGCCGGGATTTTCGCCTTCACGCTCAGCTTCCAGGAATACGTCTATGCCCTGACCTTCATCTCCAGCACCGCCAACCGCACGCTGCCGGTGGGGATCAGCGTCGAGATGGTCCGGGGCGACGTCTATTTCTGGGGGCCGCTGATGGCCTCGGCCATCCTCGGCTCGCTGCCGGTGGTCATCGTCTATGGGCTTTCATTGAATTACTTCATCAGCGGCATGACCACCGGGGCTACGAAGTAAGCAGCACCGTGCAGGAGCGGGCGCCGTGGGCGCCGATCACCAGCGACTGCTCGATGTCGGCCGTCTTCGAGGGGCCGGCCAGCCACATGGAGAAGCCGCGCTTGGGCAGCTCGAGGCGCAGGTAGGCTTCGTGGAGGTTGTGCACCAGCGTCGCGGCCTGGACGACGATGACCAGGTGCTGCGCGAGGAAGCAGACGGCGCGGTTGGCGCGGCCGTGGTCGGTGATCCAGCAGGCGCCGTTTTCGGCGACGCCCAGGTCGGCGGGGAGGACGCAGAAGTCCACGTCTTCCAGCTCATGCGGATCCTGGACCGCCGCCAGGTCGAGGTTGCCGATCCCGGGGATCAACGAGGCGATCTTGCGCGCTTCCGGATAGCCGGGGATCTGCCGCAGGGCCGCGGCGACGCTGCCCTCGAGGACCAGGGCGCAGCGGCCCCCGTTCTCGATCACCGCCTTGGCAAAGCGGTCGCGCAGGTCGTCGTAGCGGATCCCGGCCACGGCGCCGGCGTCGGGCCGCGGCAGCTCGGGAACGCGGGCGGCGCGCAGCGCGCGCAGGATCTCATCGCGGGCCGGCACGCTTCCTCCATTGTGCCCGGAAGCTCTCGCGCGGCATCTCGGGCAGGTCGCGCTGCCGGGTCCAGCCGCTGCGCGGCAAGAGCGGCGCCAGCGTCCGCGCCAGCTTTCCAAAGAGCCGGTAGGCCCAGGCCCTGAGCAGGACCCAGCGCCCCACCCGCGAGGCGAAGCGCTTCCCCAGCGGGACCAGTCCGCGCCCCGCCAGTTCGCCGCGCCAGAGGAGCAGCTGGTGGTGCAGGTCGATCCGCACCGGGCAGACGTCGGTGCAGCTGCCGCAGAGGGTCGAGGCAAAGGGCAGGTCCGCGTGCTTTTTGCTGTCGCCGTGCGGCGCCAGCACCGAGCCGATGGGCCCGGCCACCGCCACGCCATAGCTGTGCCCGCCGCTGTGCCGGTAGACCGGGCAGGTATTGATGCAGGCCCCGCAGCGGATGCATTGCAGCGCGCTGCGAAACTCCTCGCGGGCGAGGATCTTGCTGCGCCCGGCGTCGACGATGACGAGGTGCAGCTCGGCGCCCGGCCGCGGGCCATGATAGTGGGAGGTATAGGTGGTAATCGATTGACCGGTCGCGGAGCGCGCCAGCAGGCGCAGCAGCACCGCCAGCTCGCGCGGGCCCGGGACCAGCTTCTCCACCCCCATGCAGGCGATGTGGATGGGCGGCAGCGCGGTGCCCAGGTCGGCGTTGCCCTCGTTGGTGCAGACCACCACGCCGCCGGTCGAGGCGATGGCGAAGTTGACGCCGGTCAGGCCCGCCTGGGCGCCGAGGAACTTGGTTCGTAGATGTTGCCGCGCCGCCTCGGTGAGCGCCTGCGGGTCGGCCAGGCCTGCGGGCGTGCCCAGCTTCTCGTGGAAGAGCACGCCGATCTCTTCCTTCTTCAAGTGAATGGCCGGCATGACGATGTGCGAGGGCGGCTCGTGGCGGAACTGCACGATGCGCTCGCCCAGGTCGGTGTCCACCACCTCGATGCCGCGCGCCTCGAGATAGGGATTGAGCCCGCACTCCTCGGTGAGCATCGACTTGCTCTTCACCAGCCGGGTGACGCCCCTTTCCTGTAGCAAGCCGTGCACGATTTGATTGTGCTCGTCCGCGCTCTGCGCCCAATGCACCTGCGCGCCCGCGGCCAGGGCATTCTTCTCGAACTCCTCCAGGTAATCAGGCAGCCGCGACAAGGTATGGGCCTTGATCCGCGCTCCCAGCGCGCGCAGCTCTTCCCATTCGGGCAGGACGGCCCGGGCCTTGTCGCGCTTCTGCCGCACGAACCAGACGGCGGTGTCGTGCCAGTGCAGGCGCGCCTCGTCCTTGACGAAGACCGCCGCCCGCCCGGCGTGCGTCGACTCGACCCCCAGCGCCTCGCTCATGCGGTCGCCTCCAGCAGCACTTCCGCGACGTGCATCACCCGCTGCCGCTTTCCGTCGCGCCGGATCAAGCCGTCCAGGTGCATCAGGCAGGAGATGTCGGTGGCGGTGATGACCTCGGCGCCGGCCCGCTCGTGATCGGCGATGCGGTCGCGGCCCATGGCGCAGGAGATCGCCTCCTCCGCCACCGCGAAGGTCCCGCCGAAGCCGCAGCAGTCGTCGGGGCGCGCGAGGTCCACCAGCTCGATTCCGGCGAGCCCTTCCAGCAGGGCGCGCGTCTTCGAGAACGCCGGCACCAGCCGCTCGCTGCCGCTGCCGAGGCGCAGCTCGCGCAGGCCGTGACAGCTCTGGTGGAGGCCGACCTTGTGCGCGAAGCGGCCGGCGGGGCGGACCTGGAGGACGTCGTGGAGGAACTCGCACAGCTCCAGCGTCTTGCCCCGCAGCGCCTCGAGCCGCGGCTCGGAAGGCAGCAGGTCCGGATAGTGGTTGCGCACCATCGAGGTGCAGCTTCCCGACGGGCAGACCACGTGCTCGTAGTCGGCGAAGACGTCGATCATCTTCCGCGCCACCGGCCTTGCGTCGTCGAAGAAGCCGGAGTTGGCCATGGGCTGGCCGCAACACGTCTGCGCTTCGGGGAAGTGCACGGTGACGCCCAGCCGCTCGAGCAGCTTCGCCGAGGCCATGGCTACATGCGGATAGAGCTGGTCCATGTAGCAGGGGATGAAGAGGGCGACCTCCATGCGCGGACCATGGCACGCGGGCGAGGCGGCGTCACGCCGGGCGGAAAAGTGTCGTCCGCTGCAAGCTCATTTTTGAAGGCGTCCCCCATCGGGGGCGCGGCGGTTCGCAGGGGAGCGCCCTACCGTATGCGTCAGGGCCAGCCCTGCTACGTGCACTGCGAGGCGGGGGAAGGAAGTTCGGCCTGCAGTTCGGAACCAGATCGACTTCCTGCACCTGACCCGCGGCAAGGGCTGCCGGCCGGCTCAAACGACTGCTGCCGCCGGGGGCGACTTCGCATAGACTCCGCCGCCATGTCGCAGCAAAAAAATTTCCGGATCGGCCTGGTGCAGATGGCCATGTCGGCCGTCCCGCAGGAGAACCTCGACAAGGCCGCCGCCCGCGTCGAGGAGGCGGCGCGCCTGGGCGCCCAGGTCGTCTGCCTGCCCGAGATGTACCGCACGCACTATTTCTGCCAGCGCGAGGACACCGCGCTCTTCGACCTGGCCGAGACGGTGCCGGGGCCCTCGACCGAGCGGCTGGCGGCGGTGGCCCGCAAGGCCGGCGTGGCGCTGGTGGTGCCCATCTTCGAAAAGCGCGCGCCGGGCCTCTACCACAACAGCGCGGTGATTTTGGACGGCGGTGAGAGGGTCGGGATGTACCGCAAGATGCACATCCCCGACGACCCCGCCTTCTACGAAAAATATTACTTCACGCCGGGCGACCTCGGCTTCAAGGCCTTCGAGACCAAGGCGGGCCGCATCGGGACCTTGATCTGCTGGGACCAGTGGTATCCGGAAGCCGCGCGGCTGACGGCGCTGCAGGGCGCGCAGGTCCTCTTCTACCCGACCGCCATCGGCTGGCACCCGCACGAGAAGGCGCAGTTCGGCGCGGCCCAGCGCGATGCCTGGAAGACCATCCAGCGCAGCCACGCCATCGCCAACGGCGTCTTCGTCGCGGCCTGCAACCGCGTCGGGCATGAAGGCTCGCCGGGGCTGGAGTTCTGGGGCTCGTCGTTCATCGCCGACCCCTTCGGCGTGGTCATCGCCGAAGCCTCGACCGACCGGGAAGAGATCGTCATCGGCGAGATCGACCTCGCCCGCATCGAGGACGTGCGCCGCAACTGGCCCTTCCTGCGCGACCGCCGCATCGACGCGTACGGCGGCCTCGAGCGGCGCTATCTCGACGGCGGCGACACTTGAGCAGCGCGCCGTCCGCGCTCATGCCCGCGGAGTGGGAACCGCACGCGGCCACCTGGCTCGCCTGGCCGCACAACCTCCGCGACTGGCCGGGCCGGTTCGCCCCCATTCCCTGGGTGTATGCGGAGATCGTCCGGCGCATCTCGGCCGGCGAGACGGTGCGGCTGCTCGCCGGCGACGCGGCGCTGGAGGCGAAGGCGCGCCGCACCCTCTCCCGCGCCGGGGTCCCGCTGGAGCGGGTCGAGTTCCACCGCATTCCCACCGACCGCATCTGGACGCGCGACTCCGGCCCCCTCTTCGTCCGGCGGGGCGGGGCGCGGGCGATCGCGCACTTCCGCTTCAATGCCTGGGCGAAGTATCCCGATTACCGGAAGGACACCCGCCTTCCCGCGCGCGCCGCGAAGGTATTACAAATTCCCTTGATCGAGACCGGCGGCGCGGTCCTGGAAGGCGGCGCCATCGACGTCAACGGCCGGGGCAGCATCCTCGCCACCGAGGAGTGCCTGCTCGATCCGGTGGTGCAGGTGCGCAATCCGGGATATGCGCGGGTGGATTATGAGGCGTTATTCAAGTCCGTATTGGGCGCGCCCAATACCATCTGGCTCGGCCGTGGAATCGCCGGCGACGATACCCACGGCCATATCGACGACCTGGCGCGCTTCGTCTCGCCCCGCACCCTCGTGCTCTGCGCGGAAGCCAATCCGCGGGACGCCAACTACGCGGCCCTGAACGAGAACCGCGAGCGCCTGCAGTCGGCGCGCCTCGAGGACGGCACCCGCCCGGAAGTGGTGCCGCTGCCCATGCCGCAGCCGATCGTCTTCGACGGCCAGCGGCTGCCGGCCAGCTATGCCAACTTCTATCTCTGCAACGCCGGGGTGCTGGTGCCGGTCTTCGACGACCCGGGCGACCG
>JAYWAJ010000230.1:0-5244 GCA_043782525.1 Deltaproteobacteria bacterium
CAGAGCTTGGAGACCCCATAGGCGCTGGCCGGGCGGCGGGGATGGTCCTCCCTCGCGGGGAAGACCTCCTGCTCTCCATAGATGGCGCCGCCCGAGGAAGCGAAGACGAAGCGCCGCACCCCCGCCACCGCCGCGGCCTGCAGCGTGTTGACGGTGCCGAGCACGTTGACCGAGGCGTCGAAGAGCGGGTCCGCCATCGAGCGGCGCACGTCCATCTGGGCGGCGAGGTGGAGGACGGCGTCGGGGCGGAGCTCGCGCAAGAGCGGCGTCAAGTCGGGGGAGCGGACGTCGAGGACGTGGAGCGGCGCCGCGGGCGGCAGCGCCTCGCGGGTTCCGTGGCTGAGATCGTCGACGGCGGTCACGCGGTGCCCGCGCGCCAGCAGCTCGCGCGCCGAATGCGCGCCGATGAACCCCGCCCCGCCTGTGACGACGACGTGCATGAGTTCCTTCTAGCCCAGACTGCACCTTGGGGTATACACGCCGCGATGTCCCCCCTCCTCGGCGGAGCCGCGCACCAGCTCGCGGCGGTGCCCTATCTCGGCCCCGCGCCGGCCGCCGGGCGGAGGTGGCGGTCGACGGCGGATCGCGGGCTCTTCGAGCTGCGCACCACCCGCGATCGACTCCCCACCGGCTGGGTGCAGCTGACGCTCGAGATCGCGGGAGCCCTGCCGGCTGCGCCCCGGCTCCTCGTCGACGCCGGCAACGGCTTCGCCGAGGCGGACGCTCTGCAGCTTCCCCTGCCCCGGGCCGGGCGCGTGCAGGCCATCGTCGAGCTGCCGGCGCTGGTGCGGCAGCTGCTGCTGGAGGTCGGCAACGCCTCGCAGATCACCCTGGGGACGCAGCAGGCGCGCGAGCTGGGCACGGCGGAGACCGCGCTGCGCCTGGCGCTGCCCATCGTCCGCCGGCGCCTCGCCGAGCCCTGGACCCTGCCCCTCACCGGGCTCAAGCTCCTGCAGGCGCTCTGGACCGGCGAGGTGTTGCCGGGGCTCTCGCAGAAGGAGATTCACGAGGAGCCGCAGCTCTGGTACGAGCGCTGGCACCGGCGCTACGGCGCGCTGTCGGAGGGCGATCGCGCGGCGATCCGGAAGGCCGCCGGCAAGCTGGCCGCGCCGCCGCTCATCTCGGTGATCCTCCAGGCCGGCGAGGCGAGCGAGAGCGAGCGCCGGCGCGCGCGGCAGAGCGTGGAGCAGCAGCTCTATCCAAGGTGGGAGCTGTGCGAGGCAACGGACCCGGCGGCGTTGCCGGACGCGCGGGGCGAATACTTGCTCCTGCTCGACCCCCGCGACGCGCTCGCCGAGCACGCGCTCTACCTCATCGCCGCGGAGATCGGCGGCCATCCCGGCGTCGACATCGTCTACGGGGACGAAGACAGCTTCGACGCGCAGGGCCGGCTGCACGACCCCATCTTCAAGCCCGACTGGAACCTGGACCTCTTCTACTCGACCAACTACCTGGGCCGCGCCTTTGCCGTCCGCGCCGCCCGTGTGGCCGAGCTGGGCGGCTATCGCGACGGCTTCGGCGAGTACGACCTCCTCCTCCGCCTCGTCGCTCGCGGAGGCGCCTTCCGCCACGTGCCCTTCTCCCTCGTTCACCGCCACGCTGGCGACGACGCGGGCGAGGGGAACCTTCGCGCGCTGCAGGAGCACCTCGGCGCGGCGGCGGTGGTCGAGCCCGGTCCCTTCCCGGCCACGCAGCGGGTGCGCTGGCGGCTTCCCTCCCCGCCGCCGCTGGTCAGCCTGATCATCCCCACCCGCGACGGGCGCCACCTGCTCGAGCCCTGTGTCGAATCCCTGCTCTCGCAGACGGCCTACGCACCCTTCGAGTTGCTCATCATCGACAACGGGAGCCGCGCGCCCGACGCGCTCGATTACCTGGCGGCGCTGGAGACCCGGGGCGTCGCGCGGGTGCTTCGTCATCCCCGGCCGTTCAACTTCTCCGCCCTCAACAACTTTGCCGTCGCCCAGGCGCGGGGCGCAGTGGTGGGGCTGCTCAACAACGATCTCGAGTTCGTCGAGCCGCACTGGCTCGAGGAGATGGTCTCCCACGCGCTGCGGCCCGGCGTCGGCGCGGTGGGAGCGCGGCTCCTCTATCCCGATCGCACCGTGCAGCACGCGGGCGTCGTCCTCGGCATCGGCGGGCTCGTCGATCACGTGCACAAGAATTTGCCGGCCGAGGCGCCCGGCTACTGCGGGCGCGCGCGGCTGACACAGGACTTCTCCGCCGTGACCGCCGCCTGCCTGCTGGTGCGCCGCGAGATCTATCTCGAGGCCGGGGGCCTCGACGAGACCTTTGCCGTCGCCTTCAACGACGTCGACTTCTGCCTGCGCCTGCGCGAGCGCGGGCTACGCAACGTCTGGACGCCGTTCGCCACCGTCCTCCACCACGAGTCGAAGAGCCGCGGCAGCGAGGACACCCTCGCCAAAATCCTGCGCTTCCGGGGCGAGAAGCGGCGGATCGAGGCGCGCTGGGGCCAGGCGCTCCTCGACGACCCGGCCTACAACCCGAACCTCACCCTCCAGGCCCGGAATGTCTCGCTGGCGTGGCCACCGCGCGCCCGGCGGCCGTGGCGGTGAACTCCCGCGCCGCGAACAGGGCGCGCTCATCCCGGGCCGACGGGCTTGCGATCCGGCGAGAGCGCATCAACGCGGGCGCGCAGGCCCTCCAGCTCCCCGCGCAAGAGCGCGCACTCCTGGGTCAGCCGGCGCGTCCGGGAGGTGCTGTTCGAGAGCGCGATGGTGAGCGAGAGGACGTTGAGCGTCAGGTAGAGGATGGCCAGCGCAAAGAGCGCATTGGAGGGGACCTCCACCGCCAGGGCCCGCGCCAGCGCCTGCAGCAGCCGGGGGAAGAGCGCCAGCACGAAGACGGCGACGGTGGAGAGCATCCAGAGCAGGCTGTCGCGCAGGCTGAGCCGGTGGAAGCGGACCAGGTAGACCACCCAGCCGAAGAAGAGCAGCAGCGTTCCGCAGGCGAGGACCTGGAGCCCGAGCGGCAGCAGCGGATGGGTCATGCCGGCCTCGGGTCCGCGCGGCGCACGGCGGGGAGCAGCAGGAGCGCGAGGGAGACCTTGACCAGGTAGTAGAGGGTGTCGCCGGCGCCGATGCTGCTCGAGCCATGCTCGCGCTCGCGCATGACCACCGGCACTTCGCGCACCGACAGCGCGTTGCGGGTGGCGAGCGCGATGGCCTCCGGCTCCGGGTAGTCCGAGGGATAGCTGGCGGCGAACAAGGCGATGGCGCGGCGGCCGGCGAGGCGGAAGCCGGAGGTGGGATCGGTGACGCGGGCACCGCAGCGCAGGCGGAGGAACCAGCAGAGGTAGCGGATCCCGGCGCGGCGGACCGCGGTCGAGCGGAAGCCTTCCCCTCCGAGATAGCGCGAGCCCACCACCAAATCCGCCTGGCCGTCGGTGATGGGCGCCAGGGCGGCGGCGAGGAAGAGCGGATCGTGCTGGCCGTCGCCGTCGATCTGCGCGGCCACGTCGTAGCCGTGCTCGCGGGCCCAGAGGTAGCCGGTCTGGACGGCGCCGCCGATCCCGAGGTTCTGCGAAAGGCGCAGCACCGTAGCGCCCTGCTCCCGGGCCAGCGCGGCGGTGCGGTCGGCCGAGCCGTCGTCGATGACGCAGAGGTCCCAGCCGGGAGCATCGCGGCGCAGCGAGGCGAGCACCTGCGGGAGGTTGCGCTCCTCGTTCAACGCCGGGATGATGACCAGAGCGCGCATCGGCCGATTTCTATCACGCTCCCGAGCGGCCGCCCCGGAGCATCCGCCGCAGCGCGCCCCAGCTGCCGAGATAGCGGCCCCGGCAGCTGGCCGCGGCGCCGCCGTCGGGGCGGATGATCAGGTGCGCGTCGAGGGTGCGGGCGGTGGCGCCGGTGCATTCGATCGACTCGACCACCGCCGGATCGAGCGCGAGCGCCCAGCTTCGCGACGGGTCGGGCGGCACCGCGATGGTGAAGCCCTGCAGGCCGGGCTCGAAGCGGGCGCCCTCCTGCTGCGCGCCGCAGGAATAGTCGAAGGCCAGTGCGCTGTCCGGCGCTCCCCTGGCCACGCCGAAGCGGCAGACCGGCGCGCGCCGCGACCAGAGCCGCAGGTCGCCGGCTTCGCTGACGGTGAAGTCACCTTCACACTCCTTGGGCAGCACCGCCGCGGGAGTGACGAGGAAGTGGTTGACCCAGAGCGCCCGGAGCCTCGGGCTGCAGGGCGAGAGGCTCACCTCGAAGACGTCGCCCTGCACCAGCCTCGACGGAGCCGGGGGGAGGACGAAGCGGTAATGCGCGTAGCGGTTGTAGACGAAGTCGGTGAGCCCCGGGCTCTCGGGAGCGAGAAAGCGCCAGAGCGCGAGGTCGGGCGCCACCTGCACCCCGGTGAGCGTGGGCCAGCCGAAGGCGGAGAGCGTCGCGCCCGGATGGGTGATGACGTCGACCAGCCGGCCCGGCGCGCGGGCCAGGGCGCGGTCGATGGCGGCGTGCCCCACGCCGCGCAGGAAGAGCTGGCCGGTGTGGATCATGGGATTGACGCTGAAGTTCGCCAGCGCGATGGGCGCGAGCCAGGCGGCCAGCAGCCAGAGCGCGCCGCGGCGCGTGCCCAGCCAGGCGAGCGAGACGAGGAGCAGAACGGCGGCGAGGATCATCGGCGGCAACCACGCCCGCAGAACGCAGCCGGTGAGGAGCCCGGTGGCGAGGTGGGCCCGGGCGGCGAGGGCCGAGCCGGCCACGACCGCGGCGCCGACGGCGAGGACCCGGAGGGATCGCGGCTCCTCGCGCTCGTCGACGCGCAGCTCGGTGAGCACCGCCGCCACCAGCAGCGCACAGGCGAGGCTGAAAGGGATCCAGACGCGCATCGCCGGCGACCAGCGCAAGAGCGACACCGTCGCGAACCAGCCCGGCAGGGGAAGCAGCAGCCAGGCCGCCAGCACAGCCGAAGCAGCCACGGTCGCAGGGTGAACGCGCAAGACCGTCAGCAGAGCCCGCCGCACCCGCGCGCTGACCAGCGCCGTGCCGAGCAGCAGGAGCAGTGGAATGGCCTCGATGGCCGAGGCCTCGCAGACGTTGCTGTCCTCGAGGCCGAGGTAGACGGGCTGGGCGCAGCGGACCGGCGCCGAGGTGGTCAGCGAAGGCCAGAGCAGATCGACGAGGCGCCACGGGGGCAGCCCGGCCGGGATGGCCACGCGGCGTCCGGGATAGGCGGTGTCGATGATGAGCGAGAGATAAGGAAGGTGGTAGGCGATGCCGACCACGCCGGCGGCGGCGA
>JAYWAJ010000231.1:0-13871 GCA_043782525.1 Deltaproteobacteria bacterium
GCGCTGCCGCTCATCGCCGGCGGCATGCTCTATCGCGCGACCATCGTCGCCGACCGGCTGGTGGCGTCGTGGCTTCCTCCCGGCAGCCTCTCGCACCTCGAATACGGAAACCGGATCGCCGTCGTGCTCAACACCCTCTTCGCCTCGGGAATCGCCGCCGCGCTCTATCCGCGCATGTCCGCCAGGGCAGCGGCCTCCGACGCCTCCCGGCTCTGCGACACCTTCGTGCGCGGCCAGCGCATGCTCATGTTCTTCCTCTTTCCGGCGCTGGCCGTCGGGTTCGCCCTGCGCGCGCCGCTCCTCCAGGTGTTCTTCGAGCGCGGGGAGTTCACCGCCCGCGACACCGCCGCGGTGGCGGAGCTCTTGCCCTGGTTTCTCCTCGCCGTCGCCGGAGGTGCGCTGGGAATGCTGCAGGGGCGCGTCTACTACGTCCTCAAGGACACGCGCACGCCGGTGCTGCTCGGCCTCGCCGAGACGGGGACGTACTTCCTCTACCTGCCCGTGCTGGCGAGGCACCAGGGAGCGAAAGGAGTGGCCATGGCGGGCGCCGCTCACCTCATCACGGCGATGCTGGTCGGCTTCTTCGTCATCACGCGCAAGCTGCGTCCCGCCCGCGCCCAGGTGCTGCTCCTTCCTGCCGCCCGCATCGCGGCGCTGGCGGCGGGCGCCGGGGTGGCGGCCTGGGCCGCCGCGAGCGTGCCGCGGACCGCCCTCGTCTCCCTCTTGTGCGGGAGCCTCGCCGGCGGGCTGTGCTATCTGGGGCTCCTCTACCTGGTGCGCGCCAGCGAGTTCCCCTTCATCACTTCCCTCCTCGAGGCGGAGGCCGAGGAGCCCGCCTCCGCGGTGACCCCGCCAGCCCTTGCCGGAGGGCGCGATGAGCCGTGACCTGAGCGAGGAGGTGGCGGGTGTCCGCAGCTGGTACAATCTGGTCGCGGAAAACTTCGGCAAGAGCTATTCCGGCGCCAGGGGTGCCTTCCTCAAGCACTGCGAAGAGGGCCTCGCGCTCGAGCTCCTGCAAGGCCCCCGGGAGCGCATCCTCGACCTGGGGTGCGGGGCAGGCCGGCTCGCCGACTCGCTCTCGGGCTGCGCCGCGCAGGTGGTCGGCATCGACGTGTCGGAGTCGATGATCTCCGTCGCGCGCCGCCAGCCGCACGCGCCGAACGTCGGCTACTGCGTGATGGACGCGACGCGCTCGGCGCTCAAGCCGGCCAGCTTCGATGCCGTGGTCTCGCTGGGGATGTTCGAGTACCTCGCCGATCCGTCGCCCTTCCTCAAGGAGATCCTCCGCGTCCTCAGGCCCGGAGGCCGGGTCATCTTCACCTGCCACAGCAAGGGCTCCGGGCTGGTGCGGGCCTGGAACAAGGTGGGGGCGATGTGGAAGCCCAGGCCGAAAGGCGTGAGCCAGCCGCTCCCGGAGCGCGACAGCTTCTACCGGACGGTGGCGCACCAGCCGGAGCAGCTGCTCTCGCTGCTGCGCGAGGAGGGGTTCGTGGCGGCAGATTTCCGCGGCTTCCATTTTCCACCGGCCTGGGACGGGTTCGTCCTCTCCTCCGCCGTCCCCATCGGCCCGCTCTCCCGGTGGGGGACCTCGCTGGCCGGAGGTCTCGATCGCTGGCTCGGCAGGTTGCCCGCCACCCGCTGGATGTCGACGCTGGCCATGTTCACGGCGCGCAAGCCCTCATGAAGATCGACCTCGGCTGCGGCCGCAGCAAGGCGCCCGGCTACCTCGGCGTGGACCGGCGCCCCTTGCCCGGCGTGGACGTGGTCGCGGACCTGGAGGCGCCGCTTCCCTTCGGCGACGACAGCGTGGACGCCGTCTTCACCCGCAGCGTCCTCGAGCACCTGGACCGCCTGCCGGAGGTTCTCTCCGAGCTGCACCGGATCGTCAAACCGGGAGGCGAGATCCACGTCCTCGTCCCGCACTTCTCCTCGCCCCTGGCCTTCTCCGACTACACGCACCGCCGGTTCTTCGGCTATTACACCTTCGATTACTTCGTGCGGGAAGCCGACCAGAAGTCGAGCCGCAAGGTCCCCGACTTCTACACGCCGTTCAAGTTCCGCATCCTCTCGAAGCACTTCCGCTTCGTCACCTCCTTCCGCCCCCTGCGCCCCTTCTTCTGGATCTGGGAGCGCCTGGTGAATTCCGGCGAAGGCATCGCCCTCTTCTACGAGTCGACGCTCTGTTACCTCGTGCCCTGCTACAACCTCGAAGTGCGCCTGACGCCGGTCAAGCCCTGAAGGCAATCCGTTGGTGACGCAGCGCCGTTTCGTCCATGATGCCGCGATGGAGCGAGCCGACCTCTTGGAGAAGGCACGCGCGAGGACCGCGGTGATCGGCATCTGCGGCCTCGGCTACGTCGGCCTTCCCCTCGCGCTGACCTTCGGCGAGAAGGGGTTCCCCGTCCTCGGCTTCGACATCGACGCCCGCAAGATCGCCCTGCTGGAGAAGGGCGAGAGCTATATCCAGCAGATCGATCCGGCGCGGGTGGGCCGCCTGCGCGCCGCGGGCCTGCTCACCCCGACGGGCGACTTCTCCCGGGCGGCGCAGGCCGACGTGCTCATCCTCTGCGTGCCGACGCCGCTCACCAAAGCCCGCGAGCCGGACCTGAGCTACATCGAGAAGACCACCCGCTCGATCGCGCCGCACCTGCGCCCCGGGCAACTGGTCGTGCTCGAGAGCACCACCTATCCGGGGACGACGGAGGAAGTGGTCAAGCCGATCCTCGAGCAGGCGTCGGGGCTCACCGCGGGCCGCGATTTCTTTCTCGCCTTCTCTCCCGAGCGCGAAGATCCCGGCAACCAGGCCTTCGACACGGCCAGCATTCCCAAGGTGGTGGGCGGCTACACGCCCCGCTGCACCGAGGTGGCCTCTGCCATCTACGCCGCGGCGGTGGTCCGGGTGGTCCCGGTGCGGGGCACCCGCGAAGCGGAGATGACCAAGCTGCTGGAAAACATCTTCCGCTGCGTCAACATCGCCCTCGTCAACGAGCTCAAGCTGCTCTGCGAGCGGATGGAGATCGACATCTTCGAGGTCATCGAGGCCGCGGCCACCAAGCCGTTCGGCTTCATGCCCTTCTATCCGGGGCCGGGGCTGGGCGGGCACTGCATCCCCATCGACCCCTTCTACCTGACCTGGAAGGCGCACCAGTTCGAGTTCCAGACCCGCTTCATCGAGCTGGCGGGAGAGATCAACACGGCCATGCCGCTGCACGTGGTGGAGCGGACCATGGACGCGCTCAACGAGCAGGGGAAGCCGCTGCGGGGCTCGCGCATCCTCGTGCTGGGGCTCGCCTACAAGAAGAACGTCGACGACGTGCGCGAGAGCCCGAGCGTCCGCATCATCGAGCTGCTCCGCGAGAAGGGAGCGCTGGTCGACTACCACGACCCGCACTGCCCGCGGATGAAGGAGATGCGGCACCGCTCGGTGCAGCTGCTGGAGATGCAGAGCGTCGAGCTGTTGCCCGCCGTCGTCGCCGCCGACGCGGTGGTCATCGTCACCGACCACGACAGCGTCGACTACGCGGCGGTGGTGCAGCAGGCCCGCCTGGTGATCGACACGCGCAACGCCACCCGCAAGGTCGTCGCCGGCCGCGAAAAGATCCGCCGGGCGTGACCGCCGCGAGCCCCCCGGTGGCCGTGGCCATGGCCGTCTACAACGACGCCCGCTACCTGGCGCTCACGCTCGAGGCGCTCGCGCTCCAGACCTTCCGCGCCTTCACGCTCACGCTCTACGACGACGGCTCGACCGACGGTTCCGCGGAGGTCGCCGAACGCTGCGCCCAGCGCCTCCCGCTCCAGCTCATCCGCGGCGCGCACGTCGGGCGGCATCGCGCCAAGCAGGAGTCCTGGCAGAGGTCCCCGCCCGCGCCGTACCTGCTGGTGCTCGACTCGGACCTCGTCCTGCCCGCCGACGCGCTGGAGCGGATGGTCCGGGAGATGGAGACCGATCCCTCCATCGGGGCGGTGTCGGCGCGCTATCGAGCCGCCGCCGGACGGCCCTTCGGCGCCGGGCAGGCCTTCATGGACGACGTCTTCTTCGACGCGAACTTCACGCCTTCGGGCGACTTCCGCTGGATCGTCGGCGGCTGCGTGCTCCTGCGGCGCAGCGCCCTCGAGGGCGTCGAGCTGCGCGCCGATCTCGGCGAGGACCATGCCCTCTCCCAGCTGCTGCGCGGGCACTTTCGCCTGGTGCTCGTGGACGGCGTCGTCGCCATCCACCACGGGGTGCCGGTGACGCTGCTCGGGATGCTCCGGCGGTTCGACCGCGAGGCGGTGCGGGTGCGCGCGCTGCTTCGTGCCTATCCCGAAGCCTGGCAGTGGGGCAGCCTGGTGCGCCTGGTCCCGCTGCCGCTCTGCCTGGCGGCCGCGCTGGGCGCGGTCCTGCGCAGCCGTCCGACCGTGCTCGGGGCAGCGGCGCTGCTGGCCGGGTACCTGCTCGCCTTCCTCCTCGCCTCGCGCCGGACGCGGGGGGGCTTGCTGGCGCGGCTAGAGGGCGCCTTCGTCTTCACCTTCGGCAACCTCGGCTTCGGGCTCGGCTTCCTGCGCGAGTCGCTGCGCGGAAGCGCCCCGGTGATGCGCGAGCCGGAGCGGCCCGCCTGAGCGTCAGGGGGCGGTCAAGAGGCGAAGCAGGAAGTCCACCCACTGCGGCAGGTGCTGGCGGAAGTCGGCCTGCAGCGCGATCTCCAGCTCCGCGGCCATGGCTCCGGCAAACCCGGAGGCGCGCACCGGACGGCCCAGCGCCAGCGCGTTCCACAGCTTGGAAGGGAAGAGGGCAGCGGTGATGCGCGCGTCCGCGGCGACGAGGTGAAGCGCGGCGTCGTGGTAGCTGGCGAGCAGGTCCGCCGGATCCTGGAAGGGTGGCTCGATGCGCATCCAGCCGGGGAGCCGCCGCATGCCCGGCCCGTCGCCGCGGACGGTGATCTCGTATCCGTCGTCGCGCAGCGCACTGCACATGGCCACGAACGCGGCGACGTCGTGCGCGTAGCCGAGGTTGCCCGAGTAGAGCGCGGTGCGCGGCCGGCGGGGCCTCGGCGCGCCGGGCTCGATGGTGTTCCAGTTGCGGATGACGGTGGCGTTGCCGCCGCTGTAGCCGAGGTTCGCGGCCGACTTGACGACGTGTTCCCACGAGGCGAGGGCGCGGCTCCAGAGCGCGGTCAGCCCCCCGACGACGAAGCGGGGCGGATCCCAGGCTCCCCGCAGGAGTTGGGGATAGAAGTCCTGCAGCCAATAGACGCCGGTCGCTCCGGCGCGGCGGACGCCGCGGTGGAGGAAGACGGTGGTGGCGGGAGCGCTGGTGAAGACGACCACGTCCCCGGGGCGGACCGCGCGCTTGAGGTAGCCGGCGAAGGCGCGATCGACCGAGGCGTGCTCCAGCGCGGTGGCGAAGAGGCGGCCCCGCTTTGCCTCCCGGACTTCGAGCCGCTCGATCGGCGTCCGCGGGGCGAGGCGGCGTCCGGGACGGTAGCTGCCCGAGCCCGCCACCAGCCTCGTCTCCACCCCTCGGGCCGCGACCGCGTCGGCCACCTGCTCGGCGTAGATGCCGGTCGGGGCGTCGTCGGGCCAGAGATACTGGGTGAGGAGGTGCAGTCGCCGGGTCACGGGGGAGTTCTGCCGCCGGCCGCGTCGCGCGCGGGCGGGGCGAGCCGCTGCACGTCGCGCTCGAGGCCGTCGAGCTGGTAGTCGATCTCGTGGAAGCGGCGGGCGAGCGTGGTGAGGATGACGCCGGTGAGGATGAGAGTCAGCCCGATCAGCTCGAGTCCGGTGGCGAGGACCGCGGTGGGGATGCGCACTTGATGGGTGGTGCTGAAGTCCCACGATGCGTAGACGCCGGCGCCGATCCCGGCCAGCATCGACCCGAGGCCGAGGCCGCCGAAGAAGGTCAGCGGGCGGTAGTCGCGCAGCAGCGTGAAGATGGCGGTGAGGATGCGCAGGCCGTCGCCGAAGAGGCGCAGCTTCGACTCGCTGCCCGCCGCCCGGCGGACCAGCTTCACCGGGATCTCGAGGGTGCGAAAGCCGCGGGCGAGGGCAAGGATGGTCAGCTCGGTCTCCAGCTCGAATCCGCCCGAGAGGATGGGCGAGCGGCGGACGAACTCGCGGGACATGGCGCGGTAGCCGGTGAGCAGGTCGGTGATGCGCGTCCCGAAGATGACGTTCACCGTCGCCAGCAGCCAGCGGTTTCCCAGCCGGTTGAGCCAGTGGAACTCGCTCTGCGAGGACTGGTCGAGCCGTCCGCCGATGACTACGTCCGCCTGCCCGTCGAGGACGGGCTGGAGCAGCTTGTGCGCTTCGGAGGCGGGATAGGTGCCGTCGCCGTCGACCAGCAAGTAGGTGTCGGCCTCGATGCTCCGCAGCGCCTTGCGGACCGCGTTGCCCTTGCCCAGCCGGCTCTCCCGCAGCACGGTCGCACCCGCGGCGGCCGCGACGGCGGCGGTGTCGTCGCTCGACCCGTTGTCGACCACCACCACGGCGGCGTCCGGAAGCGCGCGCCGGAAGTCGGCGATGACGGCGCGAATGGTCAGCGCCTCGTTCAGGCAGGGGATGATCACCGCGGTCCGCGTGGGCAGCTCGTGCGATCGATCGGTCACTGCAAAATCCTATACCCCGCCGTGCGCGCGCGTGCAGGAATCAGTGGCCGGGACAGTCCAGCGCGGCCCGGGCGGCGGCGGCGGTCTCGGCAGCGCCGGCGACTCCGGCCTGCCCGTAGCGGCTCCAGGAAGCGCAGGCGCCGGTGCGGTCGCCGAGCCTCTGCTGCGTGACGGCGAGGCTGGAGAGCGAGGCCAGCGAGTCGGGGTCGAGCGCGACGGCCCGCTGGAAGTCCTCGAGCGCGCGGCGGTCGTCGTGCGCGCCGGAGTCGAGCTGGCCGAGCGTATGCCAGGCGGGTCCGTAGCGCGGCCACCTCGCGATTGCCCGCGCCGTCAGCGCGCGCGCCTCCTGCGTCTGCCCGGTGGAGAGCAGGGCGATGGCCAGGTTGGTGTCGACCTCGGCGCTCTCGCGCTGCGCGGCGATCCGCTGCAGCACCACGATGGCGTCGGCGGTGCGGCCCAGGCGCAGGAGGATGCCGGCGAGGTTCTGGTCGAGCTCGTCGGTGTTGACGCTCGCGTCGCCGGCGAGCCGCTGCGCGAGGCGGGTCTCGGCGAGGGCGCGCTCGGGGTCGGTCTCGATGAGCGCGTAGCCGAGGTTCATGTGCCCGCGCGCCTTGCCCGGAGATTTCGCGACCACGTCGGACCAGAGGGAGACGGCGGTCTCCCAGACGGCGTTGCGGCGCTGCAGGGCGAAGAGGAGGGCGGAGGCGACGGCGACAGCGAGCACGGCGCCGGCGAGCCCCTGCCGTCCGGGCGCGAGGCGGCCCACCGCCAGCGAGGCCCAGAGTGTCGCCGGCAGGAAGAGGCCCCAGCAGGCGAGGTAGACGCGGTGCTCCTCGATGACGTCGCGCAGCGGGACGATGCTGGAGGTCGGCAGGAGGAGGAGGAAGAAAAAGAAGATGCCCGCCGCGGTGGCCCGCTCGAGGGACCGCCGTGGCGCCGGGCCCGGCCGGGTCGACCGGTAGAGGAGGAAGGCCGCTCCGCAGAGGAGGGCCGCGAGGGCGAGGGAGGCGAGCGCGGTCGCCGGCTCGGCGAGCGCATGACTGGGCGGGAATTCCCAGTCGACGTTCTGCCCCGCGGGCCAGGCGAGGAGGCGCAGGTAGGTGAGGACGACCCGCGGCTGGGTGAGCAGGTACTGGCGCACGCTCATGGTGGGGATGGAGAAGCCCGCCTCGCCGCTCCCGCTCAGGCCGCCGAAGAGCAGGCGCGAGAAGACGGCGGTGATCGCCCAGAAGGGCAGCGAGAAGACGGAGAGGAAGGCGGCCCGCGCGCGGGGCGGGCGGGCGGCGAGGCGTGGGGAGGGAAAGGCCGCGGCGAGGAGGATGAGCGCGGCGGGCAAGGTGGCCACCATCGGCTTCGAGGCCCAGCCGAGAAAAAAGCAGAGCAGGGCCCCGAGGTACGCGGCGGCGCCCCGCCGGGTGAGGCCGCGCTCTTCCGCCGCCAGCGCGAGGACCAGTGCGAGGACATAGAAGAGCGAGCCCAGCACCTCGGCGCGCTGGAAGACGTAGGCCACCGCCTGGCTCTGCAGCGGGTGCAAGCCGAAGAGCGCAGCGACGACCAGCGCGGTGGGGAAGGGCGACGGCCAGCCGAGGCGGCGCAGGATCGCCAGCGTCAGCGCGAGGATCGCCAGGATGCAGGCGAGGTGCGCGGCCAGGTTGACCAGGTGATAGGGGCGCACCTCGAGGACGGTGAAATGGTAGTTGATCGCGAAGCTCAGGTAGGTGAGCGCGCGGCCGGCGATGCGAAGCTCCGCCCACACCTGCGCGCCGAGGTAGTGGGCGAGATCCTTGACCGCGCGGTTCTCGTTGAGGAGGCGGAGGTCGTCGAACTGCAGCTCTCCGTCGAGGCAGCGGGAGTAGCCGGCGTAGACGGCCGCGAGCAGGAGGACCACCAGCAGCGTGCGGGCGCCGCGCGGCCAGGCGCTCTCGACGGAGACGGACTCGGGCACGGGCACGGGCACGGGCGTTCCTTCAGGGAAGCTGCTGGAGCGTTCCGGCCCCGACATCGTAGAGGAAGGCCGGGCGCGCGGGGAACTGCCGGCGCAGCTCGGGATTGCGCGCGCCCAGATCGAGCACCAGGAGGGGCGCGGCCCGCTGCAGATCGGGGTCGAGGTTGGAGAGCGGGAAGAACTCCGGGGAGCCGGGCGGATAGCGCACGAAGACGAGGCCCGCGGCCTTTCGCGCCGGCTCGAGGGCGCGCTGGGCGGCGCGCAGGGGAGGGAGGAGGTTCGCTCCCAGCGGCGCCAGCTCGCGCAGCTCGAGGGCGCAGCCGGCGGCGAGGAGGACCAGCGCGACGCCGGTGGCGCTGGCGAGGAGAAGCCGCGGCAGGCGTGCGCGCACGGAGAGCGTCAGCTGCACCAGCCGCCCGGCGCCGGCGGCGACGCCGAGCGCGAGCGCCGGCCACAGCTCCTGCGCATACCAGGGATGCTGGGAATGGAAGCCGAGCTGCAGGAGGAAGAGCAGCGCGGCGTAGGTGAGCGGCACCGCCAACAGGCCGCTCGACAGGCCGATGACGAGGAGCGCTCCCGCGCCGGCGCCGGGCAGGTAGTCGAGCAGCACCCTGGCGCGCACCGCGGCGGCGTGGGGCAGCACGCTGGCGGTGTAGTGCGCGCGCGACACGCGGAAGCTCTCGTCCATCGATCGCAGGTGCGGCGGGAAGGTCCGCTCCGGCGCTGTCTGGGGTGCTGGTCCGACGCCGGGGCCGTCGTAGGGCATGTACTGCCGCGCATAGAGCGCCCAGGGCGTCAGCGTCCAGGCGCCGGTGGTCGCCTTGCAGAAGCCGAGGAGGGCGAGGCCGCAGAGGAGGAAGACCCCTCCCGCGGCGGCGGCGCCGCGCGGGGTCCAGGAGCGCGGCATCGCCACCGCAGCCGCCGCCAGCGCCAGCCCGTCGAAGGGCCGGGTGAGCAGCGCCAGCCCGGCCGCGGCACCGAAGGCCGCCGCCCAGCGCGCCTGGCCGCGCGACCGCAGCAGGGCCGCAGCGGCCAGCCCCGCCGCTGCGCAGAAGGTCCCGGTGGGCTGCGACAAGAACGTCGCCGCCGCGGCGAGGTTGTCCCCCGAGCCGAGGAAGGCGACCGCGCCGGCGAGCGCTGCCAGCATCCCCAGGCCCGACGCGCGCGCCGCCAGGTAGACGAGCGCCGTGCTCCCGCCCAGCAGCAGCGCCGGCGCCGCCCACCGCACGCCCAGCGCGACGAAGGGAGCGAGCACGAGCGCGTGGCCCGGAAAATACTTCGCCATCATCCGCGGGACCACGAGGAGGTGCGCCGCCTCGAAGAATTCCGGCAGCGGCGGCGACGGCACCGAGAGGTGGCCGTCGGCGAAGGTGCGCGCCTGGAAGAGGTAGGCCACCTCGTCGTCGAGGAGCGGGAGCCCGCCCCGCAGCCGGAGCAGCACCCAGGTGCACAGCCCCGCGCCGGCGACGAAGAGCAGGGCGCAGACCGCCGCGTCCGCCCGCGCGAACCGGTGCGTCGGAAGCGGAAGCTGCGAGCCGGCTCGAGCCATGGGGCGACCGCATCCCATCCCGGCGCGCAGCCCCGCGCAAGGGAATTTCCTGCGCCGGCGGACGGCGCTTTGGCGGATCAGCGCGTGGCAGCGTCGCTCGGGCGCAGGCGGTAGTCCACCGCAGTCAGCGTGTATCCGTCCACGTCATAGGTGGTCTCGGAGGTCGCGTCGTACCAGCGGCGCAACCGCGCCTCCTCCAAGGCGTTGTCAACGTAGAAGAAGCGCAGATAGAGCAGCGCCCGCGGCCGCGGCCCTCCGGCGAGGTCGTCGGCGGTCCAGACTCGCGGCAGCACGCTGTCCTGCCCCAGCGTGCGATGCCAGGTGTGCACGTCGAGCCGGCCGACGGTGTGGTGGTCGGCCAGGGCGGCGGCGGTGAGGGCCCGGTCGAAGTGGTGGCCCTGCTGGTGGTCCATCGCGGCGTTGATGAGCGCGTTCAACTGGAGGTGTTGCAGGTTGTAGCCGTACTGATCGCGGCCGTGGCCGCAGCACTCGCCGGTTAGGCGGGTCATGTCGAGGACTTCATGCCTGCCGAAGGCGACGGTGCCGAGCGTCGCACTGGAGACCGGGTCGAACGTCCGCAGCCCGGAGGCGAAGAAGAGCACGGCCAGGGCCGCGAGCACCGCCAGGCGCGCAGGTCGCGGCAGAAGCTCGCGCAGGCCCGAGAGGCCGCAGACGAGCAGGAGGGGCGTGACGGCGAGGTAGTAGCGCAGGTTGAGATAGGTCTGGTAGCGCGTCAGCAAGAGTGTTGCTGCCACCAGCAGCGCGTCGAAGAAAAAGAGCGGCGGCGGCTCCGCAGGCCCGAGCGCGAAGGCGGCGCGGACCGCCATCCGCACCCAGCGCAGAAGGGCGAAGAGCGAGACCACCCAGGCGAACTGCAGCACGAAGATGCCGATCAGCTGCGCCAGAAAGGGCGGGTCCATCAGCTTGAAGCTGGTGAAGGTCTCGAGGAGTGGAATTCCGCCCGGCGCATGCCAGAGGGGATTGGCTCCGCCGCGCGACCCCTTCCACACGAAGGCGCCGAAGGCGAGCAGGGGCAGCGAGAGCGGCCAGGCGCGCGCGATGCGGCCCAGCTTCTCGCGCGGGGTCCCGCTGCGGCGGGTGACGAAGACGAGCGTCCAGAGCAGGGCGGCGAGACCATAGAGCAGCACGCCCGGCTCCTTGCTGAAGGCGAGGAGGAGCCCGAAGAGCGCAGCCTCCGTGGGGCGCGCGCGGATGAGCGCGCGCAGCACCAGCAGGAAGAAGACCAGCACGCCATGGTCTGGGTTCAAGTCCACCGTGCCGGCGGCCACCACCGGGAACACGCCCAGGCAGGCGGTGACAAGGAGCGCCTCGTGCTCTCCGTCGGGAAAGAGGGCGCGCAAGAGGTCGAGGAAGGCGAGCAGGCCAAGGACGCCCAGCGCGACGTTGACCAGCAGCAGGGGCCAGAAGGAATCGGGGGAGAGGAAGAGCAGCCGCGAGACGAGGAAGGCCCAGGTCGCGGTGGGGTGGCCCGCACAGTTGTAGGCGGCGGGGAAGGTTCCGATCCGCACCGCCGACTCGATGCAGTCGGTGTAGATGCGCGCGTCCCACATCGGAACGGCGGAGGCGTACGACAGGCAGAGCGCGGCGTAGGGCGCGACCGCCAGCGCGGGAAGGAACCGTGAAAGCTTCATGCGCGCCGCACGCCTCATCCTAGCACCGGCTCGCACGCTCAGCGGATCGGCGGGGCGCGGCCGAGCCGGGTCAGGCTGCCGCTGCCGACCTCGAAGAGCAGCGGCTCGCGATCCGGATGCAGCGCGATCAGCTCCGCATCGCGCGCGCCCAGATCCACCGCCAAGAGCGGCCGCGGGTCGGGCTCGGCGTCGATGATGGCCAGCTGCACCAGCTCCGCGGGTGTTCCGCGCACGAAGACCAGCGCCCGCCGGTTGCGCAGCTCCTCCATCCGGGCGGCGAAGCGCAGGCGGACTTCGTTCCCCCTCTCCCAGACGACGCGGGACCGGGCCGCGGAAAAAGGCATCTGCACGCAGGCGGCGGCTGCCAGCGCGGCCGCCAGACCGCGCAAGGCAGCATCCGGCCAACCCTGCGGCAGCTCGCGGCGCAGCGCCGTGGCGGCGAGCGCGAGGCCCAGCGCGATCAGGCACGCCGCCGCGAAGACGCCACCTTCGTAGAGCGTGGAAAAGAAAGCCAGCTGGACGGCGACGAGCGCCCCGAGAACCCGCGCCGCGCGCTGCCGCCCGGCGAGGGCCGCGTGCAGCCCGGCCGCCACCAGCACCACCAGCGGCGCGTACTCGTCGAGGAAGTACTGCGGCAGCGAGGCATGAAAGCTGAGTTGCAGCGCAAAGAGCACCAGGAGCCAGGTCCAGGCGAAGGTCGCCTGCGGCGCCAGGGCCACCGCCGGCGCGAGGAGCGCGAGGACGGCCACCGCGCGCAGCGGCAGTAGCTGGATCAGCTCGGCGAGGCGCGCCGGGACCTGGGCGAAGAGCTTGCTCCAGCCGTAGGCGAGGCGGCTGCGCTGGTACTCCTCGAAGAGCGGGCGCAGGTGCGCCGGCAGGGGGCGGGCCGGCGGCAAAGGATGGACCGGCCCCACGCCCGGACCGTCGAAGGGGGTGTACTGCGCGGCGTAGAGCGTCCAGGGCGGCAGCGACCAGCTGCCGGTGGTCGCCGCGTCGAAGGCCGCCGAGAGCGCGACGCAGGCGAGCAGGGAGGCGGCGAGGCCGAGAAGGGCGCGCCGTCCCGCCCCGGCGCGCACCAGCACCAGCGCCGCCGCAGCGAAGCAGGCGAGGCCGGGATAGGGCCGCGCCAGGAAGGCCAGCGCCGCGAAGGAGCCCGCCAGAGCCGCGGCCCGGGCGGTCCGCAGCCGGGCCGCGCGCGCCGTCAGCAAGAGCGCGCCCAGGCCGGCCAGCGTCGAGGTGCAATGCGAGAGGTAGCTGGGCAGCATGGCGAGGTTGATGGTGGAGGTGGCGAAGAGCGCCGCTCCGAACGCGGCCAGAAGCGGGCTCGCGCCCAGCTGGCGGACGGCGAGGTAGACCAGCGCAGCGCAGCCGCCGAAGGCGAGCAGGGGCCAGAGCCAGGCCACGCCCAGCGCCGCGAAGGGCGCCAGCGCCAGCGCGTGGCCGGGCGGATACTTGGCCTGGTAGCGCGGCGTCACCAGCACCTGCGCGGTCTCGAAGAATTCGGGCAGCGCCGGCGCGGGCAGCGTCAGGCGCAGCTGCGCGAAGGTCCTCGCCTGCAGCAGGTAGGCGCCCTCGTCGGTGAGGTAGGGCACCGCCCGTCGCGGCCAGAGGTTCATGCCGCCGGCCAGCGCCGACGCGAGCGCGAACACCAGGGCGACCAAGGACCACTCCCGTCGCCGCTGGTTCATGCCTCAGCCGCCGACCCGCGCCGGCACCGCGCGCAGGCCGCTCGAGCCGGCGCCGCGCTGGCCGGTCTCGTGGTACTCGGCGTCCTGGTTCACGTTCCAGAGATCGTAGACCCGCGCCCCCGCGACGATGTTCTTCACGCACAGCATCGCCGTCATCATGGCGTGATCCTGGTTGTTGTACTTGTGCATGCCGTTGCGTCCCACCAGGTGAAGGTTGGGAAAACGGGTTTCCAACTCCGTCGCAATCGTCTTGACGTGCAAAGCGTAATCGTCGTCGTAAACCGGGTAGGCTTTTTTCTGCCTAACGACCGTGCCATCGAGCACATCCCCCTCTTCAGCCAGTCCAACCGCGACCAGCTCGCGTTTGGCCAGCTCGATGAGCTCTTCGTCCTTCGACTCCCACAGGCCGTCGTGTTCAAAGCAAAAATACTCCAGGCCGTAGCAGGCTTTGTC
>JAYWAJ010000232.1:0-5212 GCA_043782525.1 Deltaproteobacteria bacterium
GTCGGCGCTGGCGGCGGCGGGCTTCGAGGCGCCGACGCCTATCCAGGCGCAGGCCATTCCGCATGCGCTGGCGGGCAAGGACGTGATCGGCGCGGCGGCCACCGGCACCGGCAAGACGCTGGCCTTCGTCATGCCGATGCTGGAGCGGCTGGCGGGCAAGGTCGGCACCCGCGGCCTCATCCTGGCGCCCACCCGCGAGCTGGCGCTGCAGATCCACGAGCAGATCGAGAAGTTCCGCAACGGCTATCACCTGCGCGCGGCGGTGGTCATCGGCGGCGTCGGGATGGGGCCGCAGACGCACGCCTTCGCCAAGGGCACCGAGATCATCGTCGCCACCCCCGGGCGGCTCAACGACCACCTCGACTCGCGGACGGCGAAGCTCAACGAGGTCGAGATCCTCGTCCTCGACGAAGCCGACCGCATGCTCGACATGGGCTTTTTGCCCCAGCTCAAGCGCATCCTGAAGCACGTGCCCCACAAGCGGCAGTCGCTGCTCTTCTCGGCCACCATGGCCGGCGAGGTGGCCGAGTTCGCCCGCGAGAACCTGAAGGACCCGGTCCGGATCGAGGTGGCCCGCAGCGGCACCACCTCGGAGCGCGCCACCCAGCAAGTCTTCCTCGTCGGGCAGGAGGAGAAGACGGCGCTGCTCCTCGCGCTGCTGGCGCAGGACGACCTCTCCACGCTGGTCTTCACCCGCACCAAGCGGCGCGCCGACCGCGTCGCCAAGGACCTGCTGCGGGCGGGCCACCAAGTCGCGGTGATCCACGCCGACCGCTCCCAGGGGCAGCGGCGCAACGCGCTCGACTCGTTCAAGTCGGGCGAGGCGCGGGTGCTGGTGGCGACCGACATCGCCGCTCGCGGCATCGACGTGGCGGAGATCGGCCACGTGGTCAACTTCGACCTGCCGCACGTCCCCGAGGACTACGTGCACCGCATCGGCCGCACCGCGCGCGCGGCGGCCAGCGGGAGGGCGTCGAGCTTCGCCTCGCCCGAAGAAGGCGACCTGCTCCGCGGCATCGAGAAGTTCACCCGCAAGACCGTGCAGCGCGCGCTGGTGCCGCGCGAGAACGAAGCCTTCCAGGGCGAGGTGAAGCGCCGCGCCTCCCTCCCCAAGGTCCCCCACCAGCGCCACGGCAGCGGCTCCTCCCCGGAGCGCCGCCACGCCCCGGCCCCGCGCCACACCCGCGGCGGAGGAGGAGGCGGCGGCGGCGGCGGCGGAAGCCAGGCGCCCAAGTCGATGGGCAGCTGGAAACCCCGCGGCCGACGGTAGCGCTTCAAGCGCACCGCGGAGCCGCGGAGAACGCAGAGGCTTTTGATTTGCCCCGGGCCGCCTCGGTGATCGGGTCGGGCACCCCCACCAAACCCTCCGTGCCTCCGCGTTGGCTTTAAATGCTGCAGTCCTGGACTCAGCTATGCAGCCCGGGCGCTTCGTGCCCGGTTCGCGCGACGTACTCGGTGTAGCCGCCGCCATAGAGGTGCGGCCCTTCCGGCGTCAGCTCGAGGACCCGCGACGACAGCTCGGCGAGGAAGTGCCGGTCGTGGGAGACGAAGAGCATGGTCCCCTCGAACTTGCGCAGCGCCCCGATGAGCATTTCTTTGGTGCCCATGTCGAGGTGGTTGGTCGGCTCGTCCAGCACGAGGAAGTTGGGCGGATCGAAGAGCATCATCGCCAGCACCAGGCGCGCCTTCTCGCCGCCGGAGAGCACCCGCACCGTCTTCTGCACCTCGTCGCCGGAGAACCCGAAGGCACCCGCCAGCGTCTTCAGCGACCCGATCGACGCCTGGGGAAACCGCGACACCAGCATCTCCTCCACCGTCGCCGTGGCGTCGAGCACGTCCATCGCGTGCTGCGCGAAATAGCCCAGCTTGACGCTGCCGCCCAGCGCCGCCTCGCCGGCGTCGGGCTCGGCCGCGCCGGCGATCAGCTTGAGCAAGGTCGACTTGCCGGCGCCGTTGACGCCGAGCACGCACCAGCGCTCGCCCCGGCGGACGAGGAAATCGAAGCCGTCGTAGATGACGTGGTCGCCGTACGCCTTGCGGACGTCCTCGAGCTTGGCCACGTCCTCGCCGCTGCGGGGCGGCGCGCGGAAGTCGAACTCGACGACTTTTCGCGTCTTGGGCGGCTCGACCTTTTCGATCTTGTCCAGCTTCTTGATGCGGCTCTGCACCTGCGCGGCGTGGCTGGCCCGCGCCTTGAAGCGCTCGATGAAGGCGATCTCCTTCTTCAGCATGGCCTGCTGCCGGTCGTACTGCGCGGCGGCGTGGCGGTCGGCGATGATGCGCTGCTGGACGTAGAACTCGTAGTCGCCGGTGTACGAGGTCAACTCGCCGTTGTCGATCTCGATGATCTTGGTGACCACCCGGTTCATGAACTCGCGGTCGTGCGAGGTCATGAGGATGGCCCCCTCGAAGCCCTTGAGGAAGTTCTCCAGCCAGATGAGCGACTCGAGGTCGAGGTGGTTGGAGGGCTCGTCGAGGAGCAGCGCGTCGGGGCGCATGAGCAGAATCCGCGCCAGCGCCACCCGCATCTTCCAGCCGCCCGAGAGCGCGCCCACGTCCTCGTCCATCCTCCCCTGCGAGAAGCCCAGGCCGGCGAGGATCTCGCGCGCCCGCGCCTCGAGCCCGTAGCCGCCCAGCTGATCGAAGCGCGCCTGCACGTCGCCGAAGCGCTCGAGCAGCTTCTCCATCTCGCCTTCCCGGGCGGGGTCGGCCAGCGCCAGCTCCAGCTCGCGCAGCTCCCGGGCCACCGCGCTCACCGGACCGGCGCCGTCCATGGTCTCCTCGACCACCTTCTTGCCCGTCATCTCGCCGACGTCCTGGCTGAAGTAGCCGATGGTCACGCCGCGATCGACCGAGACCTGGCCCTCGTCGGGCTCCTCCTCCTTGGTGATCATGCGGAAGAGCGTCGACTTGCCGGCGCCGTTGGGACCGACCAACCCGACGTGCTCGCCGCGGTGGACCACCGCGCTGGCGTCGAGGAAGAGGATCTGCTGCCCGTGCTGCTTGGCGATGGCGTCGAGTCGGATCACGGCGCAGCGCTTACCACGCCGGGCGGACCTGCGTCAGCGCGGACAATCGTAGGCGTCGACGGCGGCGCCGGCGGCGTCGGGGGTCTGCCATTCGCGGCCCACCACGAGGTGGGTGGCCCCCGCGGCGGCCGCGCCGGCGCGCGCCTGCTCGCGTGCCTGCTGCATGCCGGCGCTGCTCGAGAGCGCGGAGTTGCCGGTGAAGCGACCCAGCTTGGTGCAGCCGGCGACGGCGGGCTCCTCCACCTCCTTGAGTGGGCTGGTCCGCGGAACCGCGGCGGGTGGCGTGCAGGCAAGCAGCAGAAAGAGAGCGCAGGCTTTCATGCGGTGGTTCTACTCCAGCCGGTACAGCTCCGCGACCTTGTCCGCGCCGATCGACTTCGCCCCGCCTTCCAGCGTCGCGCGCAGGAGCGCGAGCTGGCGCTGGGAGAGGACGGTCCTGCCCTCCGCCCGGTAGCCCTCGCCCGCCGGCTGCTCGCCCAGCTGGAGCAGCGTCTTGAAGACGGCGACGTGGGTGATCCCGTCGCGCTGGAACCGCTCGCGGAGCTGCGCCGGACCGTCGGCGTCGAGGTAGGCGGCGACGCGCGGCCCGTCGAAGTTGCCGCCCCCGCGCACCGAGCGCGAGAACCAGTAGGGCCGGTGCAGGCCGATCACCAGCAGGCGGCTGCCGGCGGGGAGCCGGGCGTCGATCCAGTCGATGGCCGGGTAGAAGTTCTCCGGCCGCTGCGCGAGGAAGGCCTTGCCCGAGAGCTGCGGCCCGCCGTCCGCCCCCTTTTGCAAGAGGGAGAGCGGCGCATAGGTGGCGAGGAAGAACATCCCCTCGGCCACCTGAACCGAGGCGGCGGCGAGCAGCAGCGCCTGCAGCAAGCGGCGCAGCGGCAGCCGGTCGAGCGCGACGATGCCCATCAGCAAAAGCGGCGCGAGGAACGGCACCACCAGCCGCGCCGAGGGCGCGGTCCCGAACACCAGCAGCGCGGCCGCGCCGATGGTCGCGGTCATCACGCGGGTGAGGCGCCCGGCCCGGGGCAGCCCGGCGAGCAGGAGCAGCGTGGAGATGAAGAGCGTGGCTCCCAGCGATTCGTCGATCAGGTTCGCGTCGTAGACGTAGCGGCGCAGCAGCTCGAGAGGGCCGTGGGCGCCGTTGAAGTGGCCGGCGGCGGGCGCAAGCGGCTGCAGGAAGGGCGCGACCGGATCTCCTGTCCAGAGGAGGTTGCGCAGGTAGAAGGCGCTGCCGAGCACGCCGCCGCACCCGGCCGAAAGGCCCAGCGTCCGCAGCCGGCCGCGCAGGAGGACGGCCGCGCCGAGGAGCGCCGCCATCGCGAACGGGACAAAGGTATACTTGGTAGACAATCCTGCGGCCACCGCCACCGCGACGGTGGAAGCGGCCTGCGGGCCCTCGGCCGCCGCCAGCTGCTCCAGGCTGAAGAAGAGGACCAGGGCGATGCCCAGCAGCGGCCACTCGTTCCAGGCCAGCCCGGCCGAGGTCATCAGCGCCGGGGCGGTGGCCAGGGCTGCCGCCGCCAGGAGCGCCGCCCCCATCGAGGCGCGGGCCGCGACCCAGCGGATGACGAGGACGAGCACCGCCGCTGCCAGCGCCAGGTGGACGAGGTGGGCGCTGAGCGCGCCGACGTCGCCGAGGAGCGACAGCGCCGGCAGGTGCGCGGACTCGACCCCAAAAGGAAAGTACGAAGTGGCGATGAGCGGCAGCTCGGTGACCCGCCCGTCGAGCACCCAGCTCTTGGGCACCGCCAGGTGGTAGGCCACCTCGTCGATGGTGGCGGGCGGCAGGGTCGCCCAGACGATCGCACAGGCAAAGACGATGCCGAGCAGCGCGCAAGAGGCGAGGCCGAGCAGCCCCGCCGGAGCGAACGACGGCCAGCGGACCCCGCGCAGCGCCACCGCCACCGCGCCGGCCAGCGCCGGAACCGCCAGCGCCACCGCCATGGGCGCCTGGGCGGTGCTCCAGGAGGCGACCACGTAGACCAGCGTCCCGTAGAGCGGCAGGCCGACGACGAGGTGCGTGGAGAGACCCGGCTGCGATCCCGGCAAGGCCCGCCCCAGGAGCACATGCAAGAGCGCCGAGACGCCGATGGCCGCGAGGATCTCCGCCCCGGCCAGCGCCGCCGGCAACGCCCAGCGCCGCAGCAGCAGCACCTGCCAGGCAGCGCCGGCGAACCAGGCGGCGA
>JAYWAJ010000233.1:0-5206 GCA_043782525.1 Deltaproteobacteria bacterium
CCCGGATTCGGCGACAGCAGCCGGATCAGCTGCGACTCGTCGATGAGGTCCTGCCGCAAGGTGTCGCGGCTGCGGAAGAGGTTGAAGCTGATGAGGAAGTTGCTCGAGACCAGCGGCGTCGACTTGGTGTTGGTGCAGGTCGCGCAGGTGGTGATGTCGCGCGAGAAGTCCGCAGGCGCGCCACCGGCCATGCAGTGCCCCGGGGTCGCTCCCGGCGCGTCGCCTTCGTTTGCCAGCGCGGGATCGGCAACGCAGGACGCGCCGACCGCGCACTGGCCGGGCGCGCCGGCAGTGCAGAGCGACCGGTCGCCGTGCTTGACGGCGTCGATGGCGGCGACCGCGAAGCCCGCCTTGTTGAGCTCGTTGGCGAGGAAGAGCATGTCGCGGCGGCTGTCGCCGAGTCCGTGGCGGTAGATGACCAGCGGCACGGTGCAGACCGCCGCGGTGACACCAGGGACGCAGCCGCCGATGTTGGCGGAGGCGGGCTGGGGCAGCGTGACCAGGGCGTTGATGGCCTCGAGCACCGGCTTGGTGGTGGGCTGGCTAAAGGCCCCGGTGTCCTGGCAGGTGGGGTCGCCCGGGTTGCAGAGCAGCTTGTTGAAGGTCAGGACGGTCGCCTCGATGATGAAGCCGATGTCGCTGTTCGGCACCACGGTGGTGTCGACTCCATACGCCGAAAGCGTGGCGGCGACCGGTCCCGCGCCGAACGAGACCGTGGGCGTGGCCAGCGGCTGCAGCGTGGCGTTGGGAGCGCCGTAGGGCAGCGCCGCGAGCAGGGTCGCGGTGCTTTTGATGCCGCTCTGGGTGCGGATGGTGTAGGCCATGGTCACGTGCGCGCGGGTGATGTTCTTGGTCGCCGCCAGATCATCGAGCACCGACTTGAGGAGAAGCCGCAGCGGCTCGAGCTGCTGGGCGTTGCTGAGCGTGAGGCCGGCGACGGTGGGGGTGGTCCCGACCAGCAGCGGGTTGTTGAGCGCGAGCAGCCGGCCCAGCGTGGCCTGCGCCGTCTTCTTGCCGCCCGGCTCGGTGATGCCGTCGGTGAGGACCACCACGTACTCGCTGCCCTCGTGCAGGGGGGGCAGCGGGTAGAGGCCGCCGGTGGGGAGCGGGAGCGGAACCGCGGGCTGCAGTCCGACCACGTTGGTGGCCGAGGTGCCCGCCGCGACCAGCTGCGTGGAGACGGCGACGAACCCGGGCTTGAGGCCGGCGGCGAGCTCGCCCGCCTCGGGCACGCGCTTGGGGCCGGTAGCGGTCAGCTCGTAGACGAAGACGGTGTTCTTGTTGACCGAGGTCGGGTCGATGAGCCCCGACATGGTGGCGGTGATGATGCCGGTGGTGCTGAAGCCGTCGAGGGTGCCGAGCGCGGGGCCGAGCGGCCCGAACGGGCCCTTCACCGGATCCTGCAGCGTCGGCAGGATGTGGTGGGTGACCGGGTCGAGGAGGAAGTCGCTGGGGAAGGGCAGCGCTGTCGCGTTGCCGAGGGCGGCGGCGACCGGGTCGGCGTTCACGTGCACGGCGGAGGTGACGGTGAAGGCCGTCATGGCGGCGATGTCGCTGGTGGCGAAGCCCGCGCCCTGCAGCGCCGCGAAGGGCAGCAGGTACGCCTTGCGGAGCTGCTCGAGCTGGGCGGCGGCGGCGGCCTTGGCGGCGCGCGTGGCCCCGGGGATGAGGCCCTGGTTCTCCGGGCGGGTCAGGTCGACGCCCTGGGTGAGGAGGTATTGGGTCGGGCGCGGGTTGACGTTGCCGCCGCCGACGATCTGCACGCCGGTCGGGCCGCCCTTGATCGCGGCCACGTAGACGGCCGGCGAGAACTCGCGCAGGCCCGAAGCGTCGGCCTTCTTGCGGATGATGAGCGTGCCGTGCTTGTTGCCGGTCGGCTTGGTGGGGTCGTCCGGCACCACGATGTAGCTGGAGGCCTTGGGGGCGTCGTACGCCACCGCTCCCACACCCGCCGCGCTGAGCGAGAGGATGATGAGGTTGGAAGGATTGATGCTGGTGACGTCGAGCGGCGGCGCGCTGCGGGTGATGTTGCCGGTGCCCGGGTCGATGTTGACCCGGACGAAGTCGAAGGTGATGGGCAGCTCCTGGTCGGCCGGCCAGCCGCCCTGCGCCTGGAACGACTTGAGGACTTCGGCCTGCGCCGCCGGCTGGGTGGCGATGGCCGCGTCCTGCAGCGCGAGATCGTTGGGCAGCGGGATGTCCGCCGGGCTCTGATCGGTCGCGTCGGGCTGCGGATCGAAGATCGCGTAGTCGACGGAGGACGGATTGTTGGCGGTGGGGTCGAACGGAATCGGGGGTTCGCAGGCCAGCGCGGCGAGCGCGAGCGCGAGCAGCGGGGTTGCGCGGCGGAGCAGCATTTGCTGCCTCCTACAGGGTGTTGGGCTGGAAGAACGGCGACGGCGCATATCGTCCGGGTTTTGGCTCTCTGTCAAGGAGGCGACCACGCGAAAGGCACCGCCCCATTGAAAATTTTCCGGAAATTTCAGCGGCGGCGATCAGAAGCCGGGCAGCCGGAGCTGGTGGTGTTCGCGCACCGCCACCGCCTCGATCTTTCTTTCCCGCAGCGCGGCCGCCAGCTCGGTGGCGTAGCCCTGGACGGCGAAGACGCGCCGGGCGTGGCTGTTCACCGCGTAGGCGACCAGCTCGTCGAAGCCGGCGTGATCGGAGAGCGGGATCGCTTCGTCGACGCCCTTGAGGCCGTCGATGGCGCGGCCCGAGAGCGCGCAGACCCGGTGCGCGCCGAGCTTGAGCCGCTCGAGGCGCGCGGTGGGCGGCACCAGCACCACCTCGCCCTCGTCCTCGAGGCGCACGAAGCCTTTCAGCTGGATGCCGCTGGCCGCATAGACCTGGCAGGCGCGGTGCGCGGTCGGGTGCAGGCGCAGGCGCAGGCCCCGGTCGCCGAGGAAGCGCACCAGGTCCTGCGCGGCGCCCACCGCCGCGGCGACCAGCACCGGCGTCTTGCCCTGTCGCAGCGTCTTCTCCACGAAGTCGTGCACGCGCTCGAGCAGCTCCTCGCGCGGCGGGAAGAGATAGCGCGGGTGGCCGTAGCGGGCCTGCAGGGCCAGCGTCTCGCACTCGAGGTCCTGGCGCGGCTCGGCGGTGAGCGAGGCGTGGGCCCCGGCGCCACCGAGGTCGGCGGCGTAGACGAGGTCGAGGCCCTCCGCCTCGCAGCGCAGCTGCGCGCTGCCCAGCACCAGCCCCGCCGGATGGACGGTGAGCCGCAGGGAGCCGAGCGCAAACGGGTTGCCCCAGGCGGCCGGCAGCGCCGCGGTCCGCCGCAGCGCCCGCGGCTGGGCGGCCTCGAGCAGAGCCACCGTGTTCGCCGTCGCCACCGTCCGCTCCGGCAGCACCGCGAAGGCCCCGCGCGCGTGGGCGAGAAAGCCCATCTGCGGCCGCCCGTGCGGCTCGAGGTAGAGCGCGTGCCCGCGAACGCGCAGGCCGTTGGCGGCGCGCTCCACTTCCGGCAGCCTGTCCTCGTACTTCACTCTCGAGGTGTAACAAAGATGTGGGCGCTTAAAAGCAAAATCACACCGCGAAGGCCCTTACGAAGCGCGGCGGCGAGCTTGCAGGGCGGCGCCGGCTTCGCCGACGAGGACGCCAAGGACGATGAGCGCGCCGCCCAGGATTTCGCGGGTGGTGAGCCGTTCGCCGATGAGCAGCGCCGCCCAGAGCGCCGCGAAGACCGGCTCGAGGCTGGAGATGAGCGCCACCCGCACCGGCGAGATCACTTTCTGCGCCCAGGTCTGGATGCCGAAAGCGAGCAGCGTGGCGAAGAGCGCGAGGTAGACCAGCGCCACCCAGAGCCGCGGCGCGTTGGAGAAGTGCTGCCTCTCGATGAGCGGCCCGGCCACCCCGGCGAGCACGAAGATGGTGGCCAGCTGGAGCAGCAGCATGGGCAGCACCGGGTGCCGCGGCGCCAGCCGGCCGAGGGCGATGATGTGGCCGGCGAAGATGAGCGCGCAGCCGACCGTGAGCCAGTCGCCGAGGAGCGTCGCCCGCGAGGCGTCGGCCCAGGGAGCCGAGAGAAAAGTCAGGCCGGCGAAGGCGAGCAGCACGCCGAGCAGCGCGGGCGGCGCGGGCCGCTTGCGGAAGAAGACGAACTCGAGCAGCGGCACCAGCACCACCAGCATGCCGGTGAGAAAGCCGCTGCGGGAGGCGGTGGTGCGCTGCAGCCCTTCGGTCTGCAGGAGGAACCCCAGGCCGAGCAGCGCGCCGCAGAAGAGGCCGTCGCGCAGGAGCGCCCCGCGCAGCGCCCGCAGGTCGCCCCGGCGGAAGAGGGCGAGGAAGACCAGCAGCAGCAACGTCGCGAGGCCCATCCGCACCGCCACCAGCAACAGCGGCGTGGCGGCGTCGCCCGACATCAGGCCGCGCAGGACGGCGAAGCTCGAGCCCCACACCGCCATGATGAGCGTCAACGCCAGGTCAGCCAACGAAGTAGAACCCCATGCCGAGGACGAGGTAGGTGGCGAGCAGGAAGGCGCCTTCGAGCCAGTGCGTCTCGCCGTCGAGGGCGATGAGCGACAGCGCCATCACCGCGAGGCCGAGCGCGATCACCTCGAAGCGGGTGAAGGCGAGGTCCATGGGCGCGCCGATGAGCAGGCCGACGAAGACCAGCACCGGCGCCACGAAGAGCGCGATCTGCTTCGACGACTCCCAGGCGATGCCCAGCGCCACGTCCATCTCGCCGCGGCGGGCGAAGAGGAGCGCGGTCGAGTGCTCGGCGGCGTTGCCGACGATGGCGACGATGACTACGCCCACGAAGGTCTCGGGCAGGTGCAGGGTGGCGAGGGTCCCGTTGAGCGCCGCCACCAGCAGCTCGCTGGCGGTGGCGGTGGCGCCCGCGGCCAGCACCAGCTTGCCGACGTCGAGCCAGAGGCTGCGCGGCGGGGCGGCGGCGGGCAGCGCTTCGGCGGCGGCCTCGGCGGGAGTGGCCAGCAGCGGTGCACGCGTGCCGCCCAGCTGCGTGCGGTGCGTGCGCAGCGCGAAGAAGAGCGAGAGCGCGTACATGGTGATGAGCACCGCCGAGATCTCGAAGGAGAGCAGCGCCGGCTTGTAGCGCGGGTTGCCGCCCAGCGAGAGCAGGGTCGGCACCACCATCGCCACCACCGCGAGGAAGAGCGTCGAGACCGACGACGAGGCCGCCAGCCGGTTGAAGCGCAGCCGCGAGAAGCGCACGCCGCCGACCACGATCGACGCGCCCGCCACC
>JAYWAJ010000234.1:0-5202 GCA_043782525.1 Deltaproteobacteria bacterium
GCCCGTGCCGCAGGAAGAAGTACTGCTGCACCGCGCAGCGCGCCGCCGCGTGGACCACGTAAGCCCAGAAGAAGCCGTGCAGCCCCCAGCCCAGCACCAGCGGGACCACCGAGGCCACCACGCGAAAGGCGTCGGAGAGGAAGATGACCCAGGCCGCGGTCTTGACGCGACCCTCGGCGGTCAGCGTGATCTCGAGAGGCGCGCCGGCGATCATGAAGACGACGATGAGCGCCATGGGCAGGCCGAAGCCCGCCAGCTCCGGGTTGCCGAACTGCTTCGCCACCAGGAAGCGGGCCGCGTAGAGCCCGATGCCGCCGAGCACGCCCAGCACGGTCAGCGAGAGGGTGGTCTGCGTCAGCCACTGCTTCTCGCGCCCGTCCTTGCGCGGGATGAAATAGTAGAGGCTCTGCGCCAGCCCCAGCTGGAGCATGAAATAGGCGGTGGTGACCACCAGCCAAACCTGCTTGTAGGTGCCGAACTCCGCCTGCGGCAACAGGCGCGTCAGGATGAGCGGCAGCGCGAACCCCAGCACGGTCGCCCCGCCGCGGCCCAGCATCAACGGCCCGGCCTGCCCCAAAATCCCCCTCGGTTTGGACATTGTTTTATCCGTGCGCGGAGAACGGTTTTTCCGCGGACGCTTTCCCGGCAGTGTCGAAGTTGGTCGGGCGCGCTCCCATCACGGGCTTCTGCACCGCGAGGAGGCCGAAGGTGTCGTCGAACTGGCAGGCCGCGAGCGCCGGCGAATAGACGCCGAGGACGCCCTGCGACGACGCCTCCCAGAGGACCTTGCGCTTGAGCGCGAAGGGATCGCCGCCGGGGACGTTGGGCATGTCCTCGGTGGTGACGGCGCTGACGAATCCTTCGGCCCGCAGCGCTTGGGCGACCCCGGCGCTGTAGTAGCCGTTGCAGTAGGCGAAGTGCCGGACGGGCTTCTTCAAGCCCTTCTCCAGCACCGCCCGGCACTGCGCGATCTCGCGGCGGGCGTCGGCCAGCCGCGCGTTGGTGAGCACGGTGTGCTCGGCGGTGTGGGCGCCGGTGATGACGCCGCTCGCGTCCATCTCACGCAGCATCTCCCAGCTCATGGGCAGCTGGCCGTCGGCGAACTTCTCGTCGCCGAGGCCGAGCCGGTCTTCCAGCACCGAGGCCAGCTCGAGCAGGGGAGGCGTCGGGTGGCGCGAGATGAGGCGCTCGAGGGCGAGGTTGGGCGTCGCGTCCCCGGCCAGCGCGTCGATGAGCCAGCGCTCGCCCTGCCCGCCCACGCCGACGGCGAGGGCGGAGATGCCGCGCTCCTGCATCCGCTGCAGCGCCAGGTAGAGCCGGTCGTGCCCGAGCTTGCGGTCGGTGCCGATGAAGGCGGAGGGCACGTAGACGACGCCGGGCACGCGCATGTCGCGCATCACCGGGAAGGCGTGGGTGTAGACGTCGCGGTAGCCGTCGTCGAAGGTGATGACCGCCACATCGCGGGTGGATTGGCGGCTGCCGTCCAGCACCGCCAGCGCATCGTCGAGGGAGACGATGTCGTGGCTTTGCGCAAGCACCTCGAGGTGCTTGCGGAAGGTCTCCTGCGCGATGTTGAGCGTGTAGAGGCTGCGATCCTTCTCGGCGGCGAAGTCGGCCACCACGCGGTGGTAGCTGAGCAGGAGCACGCGCCGCCCGCCCACCGCCCGCCGCTGCACCGTCGAGAGCAGCTCCCGCGCGCCCGAGTAATGCAGCGCCGTTGCCGCCGCACCCTTGGCGGCGCGACGGGCCAGCTCTACCGCTCGTTCCTTGAGGCGAACCATGCGCACCCTCCCTCGCTCGTCCGAGCCGGCAATCTGTGCATCGTCCGGCTTCACGGCTCCTGGAAGATCCGCAAAGCGGCCTTGAGGGTCGATTCGCCCTCTGGACGGCGCAGCAGCCGGCGCGCCTTGCGCATGGCGTCGAGCGCCCGCGCGGGAATGGCGGCCTTGACCGTCTCGCGGGCGAAGACCGAGGCGCCCAGGGCAGCCCGGGCCGCGCGGCCCCTGGTGCCGCGCCAGAGCCGCAGCTCGATGGTCCAGCGCTCGCCGCGGGCCCATTCGCCCTTGTAGCCCTCGTTGCCGCGGAGGAAGTCGAACTCGCGCAGTCCTTCACTGAACGCATCGCTGACGGTGCGCGCCAGCAGCACCAGGCCCACCGACCGCGAGCCCCAGTTCGGGTCGTATCCGGACTGGTAGTAATTGAACTTGTCGCCGTGCACGACGCCGTAGACCGACGCCACCGGCCGCCGCGCCGCGTAGAGCGTGTACATCCGCAGCGCCCCGCTCCGCGCCAGCCGCTGCGACGCCTCGCGGTGGAACTGCTCGTGGCGGTCGTCGGTGAGGCCGTCGGAGCCGCCTTCCACCGCCCAGCGGGCGCGGTGCAGCTGGAGGAATTCGTCGGTGGCCTTGCCCGCCTCCTCCGGCGTCTTCGCGCAAGAGATCGAAACCCCCGGCTGGCGGAAGATCCACTTCTCCCGGCGGCGCAGGTTCTCCCGGCGGCTCAGGGTCCCGAGGTACTGGTCGTAGTTGCCCGTCAGCGGGATGTGCGGGCAGACGTAGCGCAGCCGCGCGTCGCGCAGCACTTCTCCGCCCCGGGGGGCGAAGCGCGCCGCCAGCTGTCCGGCGGTAAAGCTCTCGCGCCAGACGCCGTCGAGATCGCAGAGATCCCAGGGCAGCTCGAGGAGCGCGTCGAGGCAGTGCTCCAGCACCTCGCGCTCGCGGCCCGGCTCGGCGATGGCGTCCAGATAGTCGCAGCCGGTCTCGCCGTCGCCGAGGAAGGCGACGCGGCGCACGTCGATGCCGCCCAGGCGCACCGTCTCGGCGAAGAGCGGCAGGACGCCGATGAGCTTGCCACCCTCGCGCACGCAGAGGATCTGCTGCTCGCGGCCGGCGCCGAACTGTGCCCACCAGGGCTCGAGCCAGTCGGGCGAGAGGAACATGTTGCCGGCCCGGGCGCGGGCGTTGAGGGCGCGCCACTCGGCGGTGTCGGGAGCGCCCACCGTGGTCTCGATGGGCGCGACCTCGATGACCTGCGCGGGCAAGGTCACTTGAGCAGCTCCCGGACGCAGGAGGCGACGTGCTCGGCGTCGGCGGGCGAGAGGTCCTGGTGCACCGGCAGCTCCAGCACCCGCGCGCGCAGGCGATCGACTTCCGGGAAGAGCCCCATCGGCACCGCCGGGTGGCGCACCCGCCAGAAGTCCACGGTCTCGACGCCGCGCGAGAGCAGGCGGGCCATGGCCGAGGCCTTGTCGTCCACCGCCACCGGGTAGAAGAGCGGGCAGACGCCGGGCGTCAATTCGCCGGTCACCGGCGGGGCCACCTCGCGGAGCATGGCGTAGAGGAGGAAGTAGTTGCGGCGCCGCTTCTCGACGATGCCGGCGAAGTCCTGGTTGCGCAGCACCAGGTGGGAGAGGGCGCTCATGCCCAGGTTGACGTCGGCGAGGTTGAAGTGCTGCGTGCCGGTGGAGACGCGCTCGACGTTGGCGCGGTTCACCACCCAGCGCCCGGCGTCGCGGATGGCCTGGCGCGTGCGGCGCCCGACCTCGCCGGTGCGCAGCTCGAGGTTCGAGAGCATGCTGCCGATCAGGTGCGACGCCGTCGACGGAAAGGGAGGCTGCTGCACGAGCGGCAGCGTCTCGACCTTGCGGTTGAGCTCGCCCTTGACGAGGAGCGCGCCGCCGTTCGGCACCGGCAGCGTCTTGTAGAGGCAGAAGACGGAGACGTCGCCAAAAGAGCCCAGCGGCTTCTCGCCGTCGCGGGAGAGCAGGGCCAGCGCGCAGTCCTCCAGCACCGGCACGCCCAGCTCGTTGGCGAGCTGCCGCGCCGCGCCCATGTCTTGTGGAAAGCCGGCATAGTGGATGACGTAGACGCAGGCGATGTCCTGCGCCTTCTGGCGGGCGTCGTCCCAGTCGCACTTCATCTGCTCGTCGACGCGGAAGAAGACCGGCGTCACGCCGGCCGCGATCAGCGTCTCCAGCTCGACGCCGTGGAAGTACGCCGGCATGAGGACGCGCTTGCCCTTCAGATCGAGGAGGCGGATGGCGTCCCAGACGGCGTTGCGGGCGAAGTAGCGGTAGCGCAGGCCCGGCTGCTCGAAGGGAAAGGCGAGCGGGACCGACGCCGCCGGCCGCGGGAAGAGCATGTGCGGCCAGGCCGTCTGCATGCAGGGGACGGTGCGCTTCGGAGCCGGGGCCTTCTCGCCCTGCCCGTCCGCCACCCGAAGCCGCTGCGCCGTGTTCGCCATGTCTACGACTCCTTCTTGATGAGTTTTTTCGCGATCGGCCAGAGGGTGAAGCGGGCCTGATGGACCAGCTTGCCCCTGGGCGTCGCGCGGAAGATGGTCAGCCACGTGTGCGCGCGCAGCTTCGACTCCCAGTCCAGCTTCCACTCCATGCAGGGGCCGAGGAAGTCGAACTCCACGAGTCCGCGGGCGCAGGCGTCGCGGATGGCGTCCGAGACCAGCTGCTGGCCCGGCGAGAACTCGTGCAGCGACTCGTCGTAGCCGAGCTTGAGGAGGAAATGGCGGCCGGCCTGGATGATCGACAAGTGCGCCGCGATCCGCTTGCCGGCCAGCTCGAGAAAGCCCAGCGCCAGCGCGCCCCGCTTGGCAGCGTCGCGGGCGATCTGCGTGTAGAAGCCCACCAGCTCGGGGCGCTGGGCGATGGCCGTCCCGCCTTCGCCCTTCCAGCCGCTGCCCTCGATGGTGAAGAAGTCGGCGAGGCCTTCGTCGAGCGCCTTCTGGTCCTTGCCGTCGAGCAGGACGTACTTCACTTCCCCCTGCTCGGCGAGCCGCCGCCGCCGCCTTCTCAGGTTCTGCCGGAACTTCCCATCGAGCGCCGCCTCCACCTGCTCAAACCTCACATCCGCCGTCGGCAGCTTCTCCACTTTCTGCTTCTGCTTCTGCTTTTCCGGCTTCAGGCTCGAGGCCTCAGGCTTTTCCCCTGAGGCCGGAGGCCTGACGCCTGAGGCCTGCCGCGGCAGCGGCAGATAGGGAGACCTCAAAGACACCCACATCCCACAAGGCATCCCCGCGCCTTCCGCCATCCGCCGCAGCTCCCACTCCCCCGCGCCCTCGGGCAGATCGCGCAGCCGCAGCCGGTCCCAGCGCTGGCCTTGCAAGGTCTGCCAAATCAAGTCGAGCCCTTCCTGCCACCGCCGCCCGAGCAGCACGCCGCCGCGCTGCGAGTGGTCGTTGACCGGAATC
>JAYWAJ010000235.1:0-5180 GCA_043782525.1 Deltaproteobacteria bacterium
CGGCCAGCGCCGTCAAGAGCGCGATCGGCGTCGCCAGCGCGCTGAGCACTCCGCCGAGGAGCAGTCCCGCCAGGAGCTCGGGAAAGCTGCGCTGCCGGCCCGAGAGCGACCGCAACAAGAGATCATGCGTCCAGGGCAAGCCGTTGAGCGCGCTCTGGGTCCAGCCGAGCAGGTCGTATTCGATCTCCTGGTGCCACCACCAGTCGGCCTCGAAGCCGGAGCGCTCGAGCAGCCCGCCGAGCGAGCCGCGGGTGAAGTGAAAGAGGTGCCGGGGAACGTCCAGGTGCCGCCACAGTGCGCCGAACAGCCGGGCCTGCGCGCCGCCGGCGTCGGGGACGGCGATGAGGACGCGGCCGCCGGGAACCAGCCGATCGCGAACCTGCTCGAGCGTCGCCCGCGGATCGCGAAAGTGCTCGAGGCTGTGCCACAGGGTCGCGCAGTCGAAGGGGCCTCTGGCTTCGGCGAGCGTGGACCGGACCTCGAGGCCTCTCTCCCGCGCCGCCGCCGCGTTAAGCTCGGTGCCGGCCACCCGCCAGCCGCGACGGCGGGCCGCCTCGAGGAAGCTGCCGTCGCCGCAGCCGACGTCGAGGACCGCGCCGCGCCCGCCGAACCGGTCGAGCAGGCGCGCCCGGCGCCAGAGGCAGAGCCGGTGGGTGAGGCCGTGCCTGCCGCCGTAGTAGGCGGCGCCGTAGTAAGGCGCAAGGTCTTCGGGGACGGGCGCGGTGTGGCCGAGGCCGCAGGCGCCGCAGGAAACGACGGCGAACTTCTGGCCGGTCTGCGGATCGATCACTGCCGGGAGGCGGGGTTGCAGCGCGCCGCCGCACGACGCGCAGGAGGACGGGATCACCGGGCCGACTCTACATCCGCCCGGGTGCATGTCATAACCGCGCCCCATGAAACTGGCCGGAGGACCCGCGCTCCTCTGCGCGCTGGCGGCGCTGATGCTCGCCGTGGCGCTGCAGCTCTCGAGCGGCATGTACGACGAGCGCGCCCTGGCGCTGGCGACGCTGGCCGCCGCCGCCGCGGTGGCAGCCGCCCTGTGGAGGCGCCGGGGCGCGAAGCCGGAACCGGCCTTGCCCGCGCAGATCGTCCTCGGCGCCGGATCGCTCTACGGCCTCGCTTGTCATCTGCTCGGCAACCCGACCTTCTACGGCGACCCGCGCCTGCTGGCGGGCGGCTTCCGCTGGCTGGCGCTGACGGCGCTGGTGCTCTTCTCCGCCTATCTCTGCATCCACCTGCGAGCGTCGCTGATCAAGGCCCGCTTCCTCCTGCTGCTCGCCTGCTTCCTCCTCATGGGCGTCGCGGTCCTCAAGGCGAGCCCGCGGCCCTGGGTGGACGTCTGGGTCATCCAGCAGGGCGGGGCGGAGGCGCTGCGCCACGGCGTCAATCCCTACGCGGCCACCTATCCCAACATCTACGGCGCGCAGACAGCGAAGATGCTTGCGCCGGAGCTCCTGGTGCGCGGCAGGATCGCGGCCTATCCCTACCCGCCGCTCACCGTGCTGCTGGACCTCCTCGCGCTGGTCCTCTTCGGCGACGTCCGCAACGCGCTGCTCTTCCTCATGACGGGCGCGGCCTTCCTGTTGGCGCGCGCCGCCAGGAGCACCACCGGAGAGCTGGCCGCGCTCTTCATCCTCTTCCAGCCCCGGACCCTCTTCGTCCTCGAGCAGGCCTGGACCGAGCCGCTGGTGCTCTGCTGCTTCGCCGGGGCGGCGCTGGCGGTGGCGAGCAGGAAAGGACCGCTCGTCGCCGGCGTCGCGCTGGGACTGCTCGCCGCCAGCAAGCAGACTTCGCCCTTCCTCCTGCTGCCGCTCGCCTTCGCGCTGCCGCCTCCGGGACGGCGCAAGACGCTGCTCCTGGCCGCCGGCGTCGCCGCGCTGGTGCTGCTGCCCTTCGCGCTCTGGGATCCGCCGGGCTTCATCCGCGGCCTCGTGCGCATGCAGCTCTGGCAGCCCTTCCGCGACGACTCGCTCTCCCTCTCGGCGCTGGCGGCGCACCTGCGCCCCGGCGACTACAGCGCGCTCTCCCTGGTCGGGCTCGCCCTCGCCGCCGCGCTCTTTGCCTTCTGCCTGCGGAGCGGCATCGATCTCGCCCTGGCCACTTCGGCAGCGGCGGCGGCGTGGCTCCTCACGCTTCTCTTGAACAAACAGGCGTTTTGCAATTATTACTGGCTCGCCGCGGGGCTCCTCTGCGCGGCGGCGGTCTTGCCGGCAAGGGACGAGAGATGATCGGCGGTTTGCGGGTCTGTGTGGTGATGCCGGCGTACAACGCCGAGAAGACCCTGCGCCGCACGGTGCTGGAGATCGATCGCGCCGTCGCCGACGACCTCATCCTCGTCGACGACGGCTCCAAGGACGAGACGGTGGCGGTGGCCCGCGACCTGGGGCTGCACGTCGTCGTCCACGCCCACAACCGCGGCTACGGCGGCAACCAGAAGACCTGCTACGCCGAGGCGCTCAAGCGCGGCGCCGACATCGTCGTCATGCTCCACCCCGACTACCAATATTCGCCGAAGCTCCTCCCGGCGATGGCGGGCATGATCGCGAGCGGCCACTTCGACGCCGTGCTCGGCTCCCGCATCCTCGGCGTCGGCGCGCTGGCGGGCGGCATGCCCATCTGGAAGTACGTCGCCAACCGCTTCCTCACCGCCGCCGAGAACACGCTGCTCGGCTACAAGCTCGCCGAGTACCACACCGGCTACCGCGCCTTCTCGCGGCGGCTCCTGGAGACGCTGCCGCTCGAGGAGAACTCCGACGACTTCGTCTTCGACAACCAGATGCTGGCGCAGGCCATCTGGTTCGGCTTCCACATCGGCGAGATCTCCTGCCCGGCGCGCTACTTTCCCGAGGCCTCGTCGATCAACTTCCGCCGCAGCATGAAGTACGGCTTCGGCGTGCTCGGGACGGCGCTCCAGTACCGCGCCGTGCGGATGGGCCTCGCCCACTCGCAGCGGTTCGCCGAGGGAGGCCGCAAGCTGCCCGGCGCCCCGGCCGCGCTGCCGGCCGCGACCACCGAGTGACGCGATCGCCGAGCGACGCGACCACCGAGTGACGCGATCAGGCGCGGACGGCCCAGAGGAATTGCGCGAGGGCGGCGCAGTAGAGCGCGAACCCGGCCGCGAAGAGCGAGACCGCGCGGCGCAGGTGGCGCGATCGGGAGTCCCGGACCTCGAGCCCGCGCAGCAGCGTCACCACCGGCTCGTCGTCGATCTCCTCCGACAGCCAGCGCAGCCGCAGCGCGCCCCGCACGGACCCACCTTCCGCGACGAGGAGAAAGAGGATCCCCGCCCCGAGGCACGTCCCCGCCCCGCGGCTGGTCCGGGCGATGGCCTGACCCGAGAAGCCGGTCGCGAGCACGACCAGGCCGGCCGCGAACGGCAGCAGGAGCGCCCCCCGCGCCAGCGTGGAGAGCTGCCGCTCGATGAGCTGGTACGCGCGCAGGTGATCGCCGAGGCAGAGCTTGAGGATGTGCTCGGCCTCCCGCCGGCGTGCGCTGCTCATGCCCGGATGCTACCCGCGCCGCCGCGGACTCCAAGAAATCGCCTTGCCACCCCGCGCGCGGCGGGGTAGACACGCCGGTCCTGGGGGCGCTTAGCTCAGATGGATAGAGCGTCGGTCTCCGAAGCCGAAGGCCACTGGTTCGAATCCAGTAGCGCCCGCCATTTCAAGTCTTCGGAATCACGGTTCTGTTTGGGGTCGCCCACGGGCACCTCGACCGTGTTTTCGGCCGCTGGTAACAACCGGGTAACAAACGGCGTCGGAACCGGCCCTCCCAGCTTCAGCTGATCGATGGCGTCGCGCAGGAACCCTGGCACGACGTGGCCGTAGACCTCGGTCGTGATCTTGGGGTCGCTGTGTCGCAGGATGCGCTGAACGGCGAAGGGGGGCACGCCGGCGGTCAGCAGCAGCGTTGCGGTGGTGCCCTTCCGTACAAAGGACGGCGGCATGGCGCTCGCGTGGGCGCTGAAGCCGCTTGGCTACCTGACGGCCCGCAATCATTTCATCGGCACACCGGACCCACCGACGCATGACCCGCCCGGCGCGGAGTTCCTCGAGCACGACATGCTGCTCAACGAGTTGTATGTCGCGCTGGCTGTGGCGGCGAAGCGCAAGAAGGTCTCGTTCGATCAGCTGCCGTTCCGGTGGCTGCCGAGTGACTCTGCGCGGTTGCCTTGGACCGAGTACGACCGCGATGCCAGCTCGTCAACAAGCCGGCTCATCTGTCCCGACGCGACACTAGAACTGTTGCAGGTGAGGCGGCGGGTATTCATCGAGCTGGAAACAGGGGCGCACACGCTCGGCTTCCAGCGAGAAGGAGCCCCGGGACGCAATGCGACGAAGACGAAGATCGAACGCTACACGCGGTTTGTCGTCACGCCGACTACAGGTCTCGGCAACGACACCGCCTATCTACAAACCTTCCCGGACGGCTGGAACGCCGAGCTGCTCTTCGTCGTACCAAGTCGGGCGCGACGTGATGCCATCGCCGAGTTCGTCGCCAGTTCCTGGCGTCCCATGAACGAATCGGCGCAGTTCTCGATTCGCGCCTTGACCTTCGACGAAGCGCCGACTGACCTGTGCCGTGCGGCACAGTTCTCGCCGCAGGCTACCCCAACACCGCGGATCGCGATTGCAGGACCGGCATTGTCGCCGGACGAAATTCGCGCCGTTTACGACTTCTACAATGGTGCGATCGCGGCGATTGCAGCCGTGCGGCAGTTCGCGAAGAGCAATCCTGACCTTGCTGCGCGGCTGCCGGTACCGGACTACCCGTCGAACCACAACGTCGTGAAGCAGCTCTGCGTGCGGCTCGGCGGGGCCAAGCGATGAGCCAAGGGGCATCCCGACCTCAGGAGGCCGGCAGCGGGCAAAGATTCGTTGCGTTGCTGTTGCTCGTCATTGCGGTCGAGTTCATCTACCGAGCGCAGCGACTCCACCAGTTGCACGGCCTCGCCTTGCTCCTGGCTCGTGCAATGGAGCCCATCCTGTTCCGCTATGCGGAGATGCGAGCGTGGACGGTCGATCATCGGGTCCTCGCCATCCTCGTCGGCGTGCCGGGCGTCGTGGCTTGCGTCCTGACCTTCCGGGCAGCACTGCTCGTCTGGCACAACGAGATCGCGACACGACTCAGCGGCACGCATCTTCGCCAGACCGAGGAAGTCCTGCCGATGTTGAAGGTGG
>JAYWAJ010000236.1:0-5158 GCA_043782525.1 Deltaproteobacteria bacterium
ATCAGCTCCGGCGCCTCCTCGACGACGTGCCCCTTCGCCTTCTCCTTCTTCTTGCGCCGCTGCTCGCGGCCCTCCTCGGGCACCACGCCGAAGTCGAGCGCGCGCATCTGCCGCGTCGCCTGGTAGTGCGCGCGCAGCAGCTGGAAGATGCGGTACTCGGGCGCGACCACCGGGACGCAGGGCCGTCCGATCTTGGAGGAGAGCTGGTCGAACTGCTCGACGTCGATCTGGCAGCAGAGGATCTTGAGCCGCCGCTTCTCGAGCTTCCACGGCACGATCTCCTGCCGGTCGGCGATGTGCTTGGGGATGACGCCGGTCAACGCCGGGTCGATGACGATCTCGCCCCAGGCGACTTCTGCGCCGAGCTGCCGGCCGAGCGCATGGGCGAGCGGCGCCTCCTCGACCAGCTTCAATTCGAGGAGATTCGTGCCCAGCCGACCGCCGTACAGCACCTGCCAGTCGATGGCCTCCTCGAGGCCTTCCTGGGTCAGGTGGCCCTCTGAAATGAGGATCTCTCCCAGCTTCACGAGGTCGCTCCGGTCGCCGCGGACCCGAGGGGTAGCGCCTGCGGCGCGTCTTCGAACGGGTTCGCCATTCTTTCGACTAGGCTAGCACAGGGTCGGCTCGCTTCCTCGCAGTGCGCGGTTGGCGGGCACAAAAACTTTCGCTCCGGGGTTGGAGGGTACGTGATGCGCAGGATCCCTCGAAGAGCCGTCGTCATGGCGCACGCCCTCTTGCTCGCCTGCGCACACCCGCGCACGCCGGCGCAGCAAGGGCTGGTGGACCGGGGCGACTGCGCCGACTTGCTCCGCGCTGCCGACTCCGCCCGCGCAGCCGGGGAGCCTGGGCTGGCTGCCGATCTGGCAGCCGCCTGCGGGCAGGACAAGCTGGCCGCGCTCGTCGACCAGTCTACCCCCGAGCAAGCCCTCCTCTTCTGCGGGCGCGCCGCCGCCGCCGGACAGAAGGGCTGCGCACCGGCGCGCATCGCCGCGCTGGCCGCGCACCTCCACCCGCGCCTGACCCTGGGGCCCGCCGACGAATCGACGGCCCCCGACGCGCTCCTGACCGCCGCCCTCGACCAGACCGGCAAGGAGCTCAACCTCTCCTTTCGGGCGCAGGATCCGGACGTGGTGGTCGGCAAGCTGAGCATCGTCGTCGATCACACCACCAGCAGCACCACGGCGATGGCCACCGATGCCGGCGGCAAGAAGGTCCGGGTGCCGGCGACCCAGCACCGCTTCGTCGCCCGGGCGGAGGCGCAGGTCGAGCTGGGCAGCAAGACCCGGGTGCTGCGCGCGCAGGACGAGGCGCGCGACGACACCTGGGAAGCGGTGCCACGCCTGGCGGTGTCGGCCAGGTTCGAGCCCACCGTGCCCCCTGCGGAAGAGCTGAAGAAGCGCGCCGCTGCCGCCTTCCTGCGGGCCCTCGCCCGTGCGCTGGCGGCCAATCCGCCCGAAGGCGTCGAGGTGAACGACGCCCGCGGCTGCGTCGCCTACGGACTGTCGTTGAACCTGAACTCGGGCGACCCGCTTGCGGCCGCCCATGGCGTGGGCGAGCCTGCCAAGATCGCCGCCTGCGAAACCCTTCTGGGAGAGCCGGCCGGAGCCGGCATCCCGGTACCTTAGAGGAGCGAACATGACCATGATGATTGCGCAGGACGACTGGCGGCTGCAGGGACAGGACTGGCTGCGCGAGGAGCTGCTGCGCTACCAGGCGTACCAGCCCGCCCGCCCGGGCTCGGAGCACGACCACTGCGAGTTCTGCTGGACGCCGTTCCGCTCCCACGGGCGCGAGGGCTTCGCCAGCGAGGGGTACGTCACCCACGATCGGCGCTGGATCTGCGAGACCTGCTACGAGGACTTCAAGCTGATGTTCGACTGGATCCTGGAGACCTAGCCCGGCTCCGCCGCTCCGCTCTGCACCACCTCGAACTGCGACTCGAACTGCGACTGGAGGCGGTCGAGCATCGCCTTCAGCTCCGTCTTCGCCACCGCCTTCGAGAGCGCGTCTTTCGGGGCGACGATCTTCTTCTTCACCAGCTCGAAGAGCGCGTCGTTGAGCGTGACCATGCCGCTGCCGCGCTGGGTCTGCATGATCGAGGGGATCTGGAAGGTCTTCCCCTCGCGGATGAGGTTCGAGATCGCCGCGTTGACGATGAGGATCTCGTGCGCCGCCGCCCTCCCGCCGCCGATCTTCTTGCACAGCGTCTGCGCGATCACGGCCTTGAGCGATTCGGACATCATGGTGCGGATCTGCGCCTGCCGGTCGGCGGGGAACTGATCGATGATCCGGTCGACCGTGGACGGCGCCGTGTTGGTGTGCAGGGTGCCGAAGACGAGGTGGCCGGTCTCCGCCGTCTCCAGCGCGATGGAGATGGTCTCCAGATCGCGCAGCTCGCCGACCAGCACCACGTCCGGATCCTCGCGCAGGGCCGCCCGCAGCGCCGCCTTGAAGCCCTGCGTGTGCACGCCCACCTCGCGCTGGTGGACCAGGCAGTGCTTGTGCGGGTGGACGAACTCGATGGGGTCTTCGATGGTGATGATGTGGTCGTCGCGGTTGCGGTTGATGTAGTCGATGAGCGAGGCCAGCGTGGTCGACTTGCCCGAGCCGGTGGGGCCGGTCACCAGCACCAGGCCCTTGTGCAGGTGGCAGAGGTCGAGGATGGGCCGCGAAAGGCCCATCTCCTCGGCGCTCATCACCTCGGTGGGGATGCGGCGGAGCACGGCGCCGATGCCGTTGCGGTCGGAGAAGAGGTTGACGCGGAAGCGCGACGAGGCCGTCTCGTAGGCGAAGTCGGTGTCCTTGGTCGCCAGCCACTGCTCGCGGTTCTGGGGCGGGGCGATGGCGAAGAGCATCTCCCGCAGGCGCTCGTCGGAGAGCTCGCCGTAGCCGTCGAGGTGGACCACGTCGCCGTCGAGGCGCAGGCAGGGCAAAAAGGCGGTGGTGAGGTGCAGGTCGGAGGCCTTCTTCTCCACGGTCAGCTCGAGCAGCTGGTGCATGGCCGAGAGCGCCTCGCCGGGCGGGGCCGCGACCTCGATCTTCTTCTGCTCCGGGTCCTGCCGCGTCACCGGCTGCACCTGCACCCGCTTCAGCTCCACCGCGTGGTAGCCGGCGTGGACCATCGAGACGCGGCCGTCGGCAGGCGCCGCCATCGGCGCGATGCTCACCCGCACCCCGGTCCCCAGGGGCTCGACCTCGACCTTCACGCGGCCGGCGGGCGCCTGGTACTCGAACTCCTGCGGCTCGAGCAGGCTCCAGGTGTCCCGCTGGTACGCCGGCACCAGCTCGACGCAGGCGCTGGCGATCTGCGCCGTGGTCAGCGAGCGCTGCATGGCCGGGCGCATCTGCTCGCCCTGGACGATGGCGGCGGCGGCGCCGGTCTCGAGGAGCAGCAGCTCCGCGTTCTCCTTGAAGAGCAGCTCGATGAAGGGGTCGAGGCGGGCCATCTAGGCGCTCGCGCCGGCGTGAAGGTACTTGTCGAGCGCGGCGTTGAGGGCGCCCATCTCCAGCGGCTTGGTCAGGTAGCCGTCGAAGCCCGCGCTGCGGGCCCGCTCCTCGTCGCCGCTCATGGCCAGCGCGGTGAAGGCGATGAGGGGAATCCAGGCCGTCCCCGGATGGGCCTTCAGCTCGCGGGCGGCCGACATCCCGTCCTGGACCGGCATGGCCAGGTCCATCAGCACCAGGTCGGGCTGCTCCACCTTGGCGAGCGCGGTGCCCTCCTGGCCGTTGCGCGCCAGCAACACGCGGCAGCCGCGCCGCTCGAGCAGCGTCCGGGCCAGCTCGCGGTTGAGATCGTGATCGTCCACCACCAGCACGGTGGGCTGCGGCCGCACCGGGCAGAGCCGCTGCACCGCCTCGAGCAGGCGGGGCGCGTCGACCGGCTTGACGAAGCACTCGTCGGCGCCCAGCTCCCGGGCCCGGCGCGTCTCCTGGATGACCGAGACGACGATCACCGGCGTGCGGCGGGTCGTCTCCTCGGCCTTGATGGCGCGCAGGACCCGCAGGCCGTCGTCTCCCTCGCGCAGGATGAGGTCGAGCAGGACCAGCTTCGGCTTCAGCTGCCGCACCAGCTCCAGCGCCGGCAGCTCGCGGACCGCCTCGGCGACCGCGTAGCCAGCCGTCTCGAGGTGGAAGCGCAGGAGCCGCGCGTTGGCGGGGTCGTCTTCGACCACCAGCACCAGCGGGCCGCTCTGGACCCGCTCGGCTGCGGGCAGCGTCCCCGGCCCCACCGCCGGCACCTCCTGCGCGGACACGGCCGGACGGTCGTCGGCGGGCAGCGTGAACCAGAAGGTCGAGCCGCGGCCCAGCTCGGTGTCGACGCCGACGTCGCCGCCCTGGTACTCGACCAGCCGGCGGCTGATGGCGAGGCCGAGGCCGGTTCCCTCGTGCTTCTTGGAGAGCGGCGATTCACCCTGCATGAAAGGCTTGAAGAGCTCGGGCCGGACGCTCTCGGCGATGCCCGGCCCTTCGTCCTTCACCCAGAAGCGCAACATCTCGGCGTGGTCCTCGACGCCGACCTCGATGGCCGTGCCGTCGTTGGTGAACTTGATGGCGTTGGAGAGCATGTTGAGCAGCACTTGCTGGAGCTTGCCCGGGTCGGCCCGCACCGGCCGGACGGTCTTGACCACCTGCCCGATGCGCAAGCTCTTCTTCTGCGCCATCGCCGAGACCAGCGCACAGGCGGTGGCGATCTGGTGGCCGGCGTCGAGCGGCTTCACCTCCAGGGCCACGCGGCCCGCCTCGATCTTGGCCAGGTCCAGCACCGAGTTGATGAGGGTGAGCAGGTGCTTTCCGCTGGCGTGGATGTCCCGGACGAACTGCACCTGCTCCGCCGAGAGCCTCCCCTGCTCCTCGAGCATCAGCTCGGAGAAGCCGATGACGGCGTTGAGCGGCGTACGCAGCTCGTGGGACATGTTGGCGAGGAACTCGGTCTTGAGCTGGTTGGCGCGCTCGACCTCGACGTTCTTCAGGGTCAGCTCCGTCTGCTTGGAGGCGAGCTGCTCGGACTGCTCCCGCAGCGCCTCGTTGCGCTGGGCCAGCTGCAGCGCGAAGCGCTCGGTCTGTTCGTGCAGCTCGGTGCGCCCGATGGCCAGCGCCAGCGGCAGCGCCAGCTCGACGAGGAAGGCGATCTGCTGCGCGCCGGGCGGCTTGCCGAAGC
>JAYWAJ010000237.1:0-5146 GCA_043782525.1 Deltaproteobacteria bacterium
ATCGGCCTCTCGCCCATCCCCCACCGCGCCGACTTCGCCTGGATCTGGGGCGTGGTCATCATCACCATCCTCGTCGCCAAGCGCCTGCGCGACTCGACCCACGGCCGGGCATTTTTGTCGGTCCGCGAGGACGAAGTCGCCGCCGAGGCGATGGGCATCGACACCACCGGCTACAAGGTCCGGGCCTTCGTCATCAGCGCCTTCTTCGCCGGCGTGGCGGGCGGGCTCTCCGGCGCCTTCGAAGGCAACCTCGCCCCGCAGAGCTTCACCTTCGTGCGCAGCTTCGAGATCGTGGCCATGGTGGTGCTGGGCGGCATGGGCTCGATCACCGGCTCGACCATCGCCGCCACCGTGCTGACCATCCTGCCCGAGTACCTGCGCGCCCTCGCCAACCTGCGCATGGTCATCTACTCGGTGGCGCTGGTCGGCCTCATGCTGGTGCGGCCGCGCGGCCTGCTCGGCACCACCGAGCTGTGGGACTTCTGGCGGCGCTGGCGCGCCAAGGGCAAGCCCGTGCCGGCCGCGCCCCCGGTCAATGACGCGCTCATCGACGTGCGGGCGGCGACCATCCGCTTCGGCGGCCTCACCGCGGTCTGCGACTTCTCGCTGCAAGTGAAGCCGCGCGAACTGGTGGCGCTGATCGGACCCAACGGCGCCGGCAAGACCACCGTCTTCAACCTGCTCACCGGCGTCTATCCTCCCAGCGACGGCAGCATCTGCGTGATGGGCCGCGACACCCGCGGGCTCTCGCCCCACGCCATCGCCCACCTGGGCGTGGCACGGACCTTCCAGAACATCCGCCTCTTCAAGGAGCTCTCCGCCTTCGACAACGTCCGCATCGCCTGCCACCACCTCACCCGCGAGTCGATGGCCGCCGCCGTCCGGCACGGCGAGCTCTCGGGCGTCGAGGAGCAGTGGATCGCCGAGCGCTCCCACGAGCTCCTCGAGGTGATGGGCCTCTCGGCGCGCGCGGGCGAGCTGGCGCGCAACCTTCCCTACGGCGAGCAGCGGCGCCTCGAGATCGCCCGGGCGCTGGCCACCGGACCGCAAGTCTTGCTGCTCGACGAGCCGGCCGCCGGGACCAACACCCGGGAGAAGCAGGAGCTGATGCAGCTCATCCGCAGCATCCGCGACCGGTTCGGCGTCGCCATCGTGCTCATCGAGCACGACATGAAGCTGGTGATGGGCGTCTCCGAGCGGATCCTGGTCCTCGACCACGGCGTCACCATCGCGCAGGGGCTGCCGCGCGAGATCCAGTCGAACCCGAAAGTGATCGAGGCGTACCTGGGCGAGAAGTACGCGCGCGAGCACGCGGCGCAGATCGCAGCGGCCGGGGGTCCGCGCTAGTGGCCGACGCGCTCCTCGAGCTGACCAACGTCGACGTGCACTACGGCGCCATCCACGCGCTGCGGGGAGTCAGCGTCCGCGTCGGCGAGGGAGAGATCGTCACCCTCATCGGCGCCAACGGCGCGGGCAAGACCACGACGCTGCGGGCGGTGAGCGGGATGCTCAAGCCCAGCGCGGGGCAGATCCGCTACCAGGGCGCCGAGATCGGCGGGCTCAAGCCGCACAAGCTGGTGGCCCGCGGCCTCTGCCACGCTCCCGAGGGGCGCGGGATCTTTCCCAACCTGACCATCCTCGAGAATCTCAAGCTGGGCGCCTTCCTCCGCCGCGACACCGCCGAGATCGCGAAGGATCTCGAGCACGGCTTCACGCTCTTCCCCCGGCTGCGCGAGCGGGCGGCGCAGATGGCCGGCACGCTCTCCGGCGGCGAGCAGCAGATGCTGGCCATCGCCAGGGCGCTGATGGCGCGGCCCAGGCTGCTGCTGCTGGACGAGCCGTCGCTGGGCCTCGCGCCGCAAGTGGTCGAGACCATCTTCAACATCATCCAGGAGATCAACAAGGCGGGGGTGACCATCTTGCTGGTCGAGCAGAACGCCCACCTCGCGCTCGGCATCGCCAACCACGGCTACGTGCTGGAGACGGGCAGCGTGGTACAGACGGGCACCGGCGCAGAGCTCCTCAAGAGCCCGGAGATCCGCAAGGCCTACCTCGGCGAGTAGGGGAAACATGCTCTGCCTGGCACTGGCCGTCCTCCTCGCCGCCGCACAGAGCGAGCCGAAGATCGTCCACACTCCCCTGGAGAGATCGGCGCGCGGCGCGCCGGTGGAAGTCGAGGCGGTCATCACCGACGCCGCCGGCGTCTTCCAGCCGCTGGTCTTCGCCCGGCCCGCCGGACAGAAGTATTTCTCCTCCTACCCGATGGAGGACCGCGGCGACGACCGCTACGTCGCCGAGCTCCCCGGCTCGATCCTCTCCCGCGGCTTCTTCGACTACTTCGTCGAGGCCAGCACCAACGAGGGCTCGACCAACCACGTCGGCTCACAGCAGCATCCCTTGCGCGTCGCCGGCTTCGATCCGCCTCCCAGGCGGGGCGGCATCTCGGTCCGCAGCGAGCCGTCCGGCGCCGACGTCTACATCGACGGCGCTCCCGAAGGGAAAGCGCCGCTCGTGGTCCAGCTCAACCCCGGCAAGCACATCGTCGCCCTCACCATGCCGGGACGGCGCGGGGTCGAGCACCTCCTCGACCTGCTCCCCGGCCGCGACCTCGACCTCTTCATCCCGCTGGCGGAAGGCTCCGCGCCGGCCTCGCTCTCCGTCGGCAGCGAGCCCGCCGGGGCCAAGGTGCTCATCGACGGCGAGCTGGTCGGGACCACGCCCTTCAAGGGGCCGGCCAGCCCCGGCACGCACCGCATCACCCTCGAGCTCGCCGGCCACCTGCGGCCCGAGCGCGACGTGGTCCTCAAGGAAGGCCGCGACGTCGAGTTCGCCTTCGCGCTGCCGGAGCTGCCCAAGGACCCGGCGCTGTCGGTGGACAGCGAGCCGTCGGGCGCGGCGGTGGCCATCGACGGGAAGGATCGCGGGCAGTCGCCCTGGATCGGCCCGCTCGCCGCCGGACCGCACACCGTGGTGGTGCGCATGGAAGGCCGCCGCGAGGCGGAGACCTCCTTCGTCATGCCCAGGAGCCGCGACCTCTCGCTGCGGCTCGCGCTGCCGGCGGCGCAGGTCAACCAGGCGCCGCACATCACCGTGGCCACCGTGCCTCCGGGAGCGGAGGTGGTGGTGGACGGCGCCGAGGTCGGGATCTCGCCCTGGACCGGCGCGGTCCAGGCTGGCGACCACCGCCTCCAGATACGGCTGGCCGGCTTCCAGCAGCAGGAGAAGACGGTCTCGGTGACCAGGAGCCGCGACGCCGAAGTGACCTTTGCGCTCCTGCGCGAGCCCGGCCCGGCGCACCTGCGCGTCGAGACCGAGCCGGCCCAGGCCGAGGTGCTCATCGACGGCAAGCCCTCGGGCACCTCGCCCTGGGCCGGAGATCTGTCGGCGGGCGAGCACCAGGTCGAGGCACGCAAGCAGGGCTTCCGCGGGGCGGCGCAGCAGATCGCCGTCGAGCAGGGGCAGTCGTCGAGCTTGCGCCTCGCGCTCTCTCCCGCCTCGGCCGGTCCGCAGCCGCCCCAGGTGCAAGTGATCACGCAGCCGCAGGGCGCCCGGGTCACCCTGGACGGCGCGCTGCTGGGCCAGACGCCGCTCAAGGCCAGGACCACGGCGGCCCCGCACGCGCTGCGCATGGAGCTGGACGGCTACCAGCCCCGGGACGCGAAGTTCACCTTTCCCGAGCAGCGCGACATGGAGCTGGTGCTCGCCGTCTCGCTCAAGCCGCTGCGCGAGGCCACCTCGCTCGAGGCACCCGACGCGGCCGACCTGGCCCGCGCGCAGCTCAAGCGCGCCCAGGCCTGCTACAGCCAGGGCGACTTCCCCTGCGCGCTGCAGGGCTTCCGCGCTGCCTTCGAGTACAAGAGAGTTCCCGAGCTGCTCTTCAACATCGCCCAGGCGCGGCGGAAGAAGGGCGACCTGAAGGAGGCCGCCGAGGCCTACCGCACCTTCGTGCGCGAGGCGCCGCGCTCTCCGCTTTTGCCGGAAGCGCAGCGCTGGGCGGAGAACTGCGAACAGGCCCTGGGCGGACAGGCCGCGCCCAGGATCGAGGAGGACGCGACGTCGCCGGTGGTCACGCACCAGGCGGTGGAGCGGGCGCTGCGCGGGCAGCCGCTCCGCCTGGTGGCCTCCATCCGCGACGACCGCAGCGGCGTCTTCGGGCAGCAGGCCTGCTTCCGCAACCTCTACGCGCCCGACTACACCTGCGCGCCGCTGGTGCTGGTGGGCACCGATCAATACGGCGTCGAGGTGCCGGCCCGCGCGGTGGCCGACGGGCTCTCCTACTTCATCGAGGCCTACGACAACGCCGGCAACGGCCCGGCGCGGAGCGGCGCCCCCGAGGTCCCGCACACGGTGGCCATGCAGGAGCGGCCCCCTCCGCCGGCCGGCCCGCGCATCCTCGAGTTCAACGCCAACATGACGCCGCCGCAGATGGTCTCCGGCCCGGGCCTCAAGTACACGCCGGAGGCCCTGGACCGGAACGTCGAGGGACAGATGTCGGTGAAGTGCGTGATCACCGCGGCCGGCGTGGTCCGCAACTGCAAGGTCCTGAAGGGCCTGCCCTTCATGGACGCCGCCGTGGTCCACACGCTCCAGTCGCGGCGGTACAGCCCGGCGCTCTTGCAGGGAAAGCCGGTGGACGTGGAGTTCGTCTTCAACATCTCGCTGGGGCTTCCCTAAGCGAAATAGCCACCTGCCCGCGGCGTTGGGAGGTCCTGTGAATCGCATCCGCTGGGCTCTCTCGACGGCGGCCTTCGCCATCCACCTCGCTGTCGCCGGGCGCTACGACTTCTTTCGCGACGAGCTCTACTTCATCGCCTGCGGCCGGCACCCGGCCTTTGGATATGCCGACCAGACGCCGCTGGTGCCGCTCCTCGCCGCCGCCACCCAGCTCTTCGGCGAGCGCCTCTGGCTGCTGCGCGCCGTGGCGGCGCTGGGCGCGTTCGGCGCCGTCTGGTTTGCCTGCAAGTGCGTCGAGCTCTTCGAGGCGGGCCCGGCGGGCGTCGTGCTCGCCGGCGTCGCCGCCGCCACCGCGCCCATGTACCTCGGCATCAGCACCACGCTGAACACCTCCAGCTTCGAGGCGGCGGCCTGGGCGGCCATCGCGTACTTCATCGCCCGCGCGGTGGTGCTGGGCGAGACGCGCGCTTTT
>JAYWAJ010000238.1:0-5144 GCA_043782525.1 Deltaproteobacteria bacterium
CCAGGTCGTCATCGGCACGAAGCAGGTGTCGGCGTTGCGCTCCTGCGTCTCGATGAGCGGCACCGCCGCGTGAATCTCCTTGCCAGCCTTCGCCACGAAGGTCCGCAGCGTCGCCCCCGGCGCAAAGTTCTCGATGAAGGCCCGCACCCACTCGTGCCGCAGCATCGGCTCGTCGCGGGGGCCCTTCCCCAGCGCCTCATTCCACGCCTTCTCCAGCTGGATGAAGGCGTCCCGTCCCTCGACGATATCGACCCGCAGCTCCGCGTCCCCTGAAGCCTGAGGCCTGAGGCCAGAGGCCTGCCCCTCCGGCCTGAGGCCTGAGGCCTGCACAGCCCCCGCGCTCACCGCGCCCCTCGTCCAAACAAGACCGTCTTCACCGTGTGGAAGCAAATCGCCAGATCGAGGAACAGCGACTGGTGCTGCACGTAATACAGGTCGTACTCGAGCTTGTTCTTCGAGTCCTCGACGGTGGCGCCGTACGGATAGCGGATCTGCGCCCAGCCGGTGATGCCCGGCTTGACCGCCTCGCGCAGGCCAAAGAACGGGATCTGCGTCTTCAGCTGCTGCACGAAGAAGGGGCGCTCGGGGCGCGGGCCGACGAAGGACATGTCGCCGTTGAAGACCGCGAACACCTGGGGGATCTCGTCGAGCCGCGTCTTGCGCAGGAAACTGCCCAGCCGGGTGATGCGCGGATCCTTCTGCTGCGCCCAGACCGGGCCGGAGAGCTTCTCGGCGTCCTTCTTCATGGTGCGCAGCTTGTGGACGCGGTACGGCTTGCCGGCGCGCCCGACCCGCTCCTGCCAGTAGAAGACGGGGCCTTCGGAGTCGAGCTTGATGAGCGCCGCGAGGAGCAGCAGCACCGGCGAGGCGCAGAGCAACAAGATGCCGCTCATGGTCAGGTCGAAGATCCGCTTCATCGCCGAGCGCACCGGCGAGGTCAGCCCTTCGCCGATAGCCAGGTCGCTGGGCCGCACCAGCGAGAGCGGGATGCGCCGCAGCACGCGCTCGGCGAAGCGCTGCGCCGGGAGCACGGTGATGCCAGTCAGCCGCAGCCGGATGAGCTCGTCGACGGGCAGCCGCGCCCGCCGCTCGTCGGAGGCGATGACCACGGTGTCGATGCGCAGCTCGCGGACCGCCTCCGAGAGCGTGTGCGCGCTGACCGCGAGGCCGTGCTGCCCGGCCGCCGGGAGCTGCACGGTGGAGAGCTGGACGACCGGCGCCAGCGGCTTCTCGCCGAGGGCCTGGGCGGCGACCTTGGCTTCCGCCGCCGGCCCCTGCATCTGCGCCGGCGCGCCGGAAGGTCCAACGATGAGCTGCGTGCCCGGCACCAGCGACGGCGCGGGCGCGAAGGCGACCTCTCCCGAGGGGCCGTGCGACGGCTCGTGGTGGCCGGAGGCGTTGAGGAGGCCGCTTCCCGGCGCGGCGATGAGCCCGTCCCCGCCGGCTGCCGCCACCGCCTGCTGCGGCTCGGCGACCGGCATCGCCAGGTCGATGGCGGGGTCCAGCTGGCCGGCCACCTCGTACTCGCCGTAGGCTTCGGAGCGGATGATGCGCTCGATCTCGATGGCCCGCTGTCCGGTCCCGATCACCAGCACCCGGTTGTGGCCGGCCTCGTCGAGCCGCGCTACCAGCGCCGCCCGCGCCAGCAGCACCCCGACGCTGGCCACGCCGATGGTGTCGATGAGCGCGCCCCGCGGCAGCCCGCCGCCGCTGAGCAGCCCGAAGATGGCGGCGGCCAGCGTGGCGAAGCCCAGCGCCTTGAGGACGCCCGAGCCGCGGCCGCGGTCGTTGCGCATGACCTGGGGATCGTAGAGGTCCGCCAGGTAGAGCGCCGCCGGCACGCAGGCGGCGGCCGCGATCAGCGCCGCCACCTCCCGCCAGCCGTGCGCCTCGTGCGCGCTGATCCACATCGCGAGCCCGACCAGCACCACCTCGACCAAGACGAGGCGCGCTGCGCGTCCGCTGTACCAGTGGCCCGAAAACTGCGGCATGAGTTGCTTCTCCCGGTTGAACTGCTGGGACTACTTGCCGCTGGTGAGCTGGCCCTTGACCACGGGCAAAGGAGCCGGAACGCGGGAGGGATCGACGCCGTTGAGCACCAGGCCCCAGACGGGCGCGCCCATCAGCGACCGCACCGCGCTGGCCACCTGCTCGCGCGGGGTGACGCCGGCGCGGGTGACCATGACGACGCCGTCGGCCTGGTGCGCGACCACCGCGGCGTCCGCCGTCGCCAGGGCGGGCGGGACGTCGAGGTAGATCTCGTCGAAGAGCGTGCGCAGGAGCGAGAGCGTCTGCGCGAAGCGCGTTCCGGCGAGGAGCGAAGCCGACTCGGCCCCGGGAGCGCGTCCGGCGGTGATCACCGCGAGGTGACCGTCGCTGTAGCGGCCCAGCGCTTCGCCGATCTCGGTCTTGCCGGTGAGCACGTCGGCGAGGCCCGCGCGGGCGCCCATGCCGAAGAGCGCGCCCGCTGAGCCGCGCCGCAGGTCGCAGTCGACCAGCGCCACCTTCGCATCGCGAGCGCGGGCCGCCGTCAGCGCCAGGTTGGCCGCCGTGATCGACACGCCTTCGCCGCGCACCGAGCTGGTCACCGCGATGACCGCGCCGCCGTGGATGGCCTCGCTCCGCTGCGCCCGCAGCCAGCGCAGCCGGTGCAGCAGCATGCGGTACTGCTCCGCCGCCGCGCCCATCGGGTTGGTGATGGCCACCAGCCGCTGGTCGATGCTCGCCTCTTCGGCGCCGGTCTCGACCCGCTCCAGGAACTGCCGCCGCGCCTCGACTGCTTTCGGAATGCTCGACATGGTGATCTCCTAAAAAGTGTGAGGGGCCTCAGGCGTCAGGCCTCAGGCCTCAGGTGGGGTTCAGGCTTCCGCTTGGAGGTGGGCAGGCAGGACGCGCTGTTGGTAGGCGCCGGAGAGTTCCGGGACGCTGGCCAGCACGGGCAGGGAGAGGGCGATGCCGACTTCGCTCTCGCTGCGCAGCGAGCGGTCCGACAGCTCCTTGCTGAGAGCGGTGGCGGCGCCGAGGAAGAGGGCCGCGACCAGGGCGAGCAGCAGCAGCTGCGGCCGGTTGGGGCTCGCCGCCACCGTCGGCGGCTGGGCGCTCTCGAGGACGCGGAACTCGCTCGGGCCGGACTTCTGCTCCAGCTCGGCGGTGATCTCCGCCTCCGCCTTCTTCGAGGTCAGCTGGGCCACCTTGGCGTTGAGCAGGTCCACGTCCTTGGTCAGGTCGATGAGCTGGTTCTGCACCATCGGCGTGCCGGCGATGGACTTGTCCAGCTGCGCCTGCTGCTTCTGCAGCTCGGCGATGCGCTTCTGGCCGCGGTCGATGGCGCCCGTCATGCGGCGCAGCTCGAGGTCGTTGGCCGCGGCCCGGGTGCGGGCGGCGGCGAGGCGGGCCGCGGACGACTCGACCTCGCGCTTGGTCGAGACCACGTCCGGATGATCGGGGGTGAGCGAGGCGGTCAGCGCCGCCAGCTTGGCCCGCTCGGCGTCGTACTGCTCCTCGAGCCGGCCGACCTCGGTGTCCTTGGTGAAGGGCTGGGTGCCCAGCAGGTCGATGCGCTGCTGCGCCTGCTGCGAGAAGATGGCCTCGTTCTCGATCTGCTTGGCGAGCTGGTCGCGCTGGTGGTAGCGGGCCTCGAGCAGCTCGGGCAGCTCGTCGGCGTGCGCGGCCTTGAAGGTGTTGACCTTCGCCTGCGCCTTGGAGAGCTCGCCGCGCATCTCCGCCAGCTTCTGGCCGATGATGTCGCGGGTGCGGGTCACCTGGCCCTGGCGGACCTGGAGGTTGCCCTCGATGTAGAGCTCGGCGAGGCGGTTGGCGGTCCGGGCGGCGATCTGCGGATCCTTGCCGCGCACGGTGATGGCGAAGGCGTTGTCGCCCTCGGGGTGGACCTCGGTGTCGGCGCGCAGCAGCTCGACCGCCTCGTCCATGCTCTTCTGGCGGGCCTTGGGATAGAGGTTCAGCTCCTCGATGGTGGTGGTCATCAGGGTGCGCGCGTAGACGTTGGAGCGCACCGACTTGACCTTCTCCTCCAGGCTCTGCGCGTTGATGATGGGGATCACCAGATCCGGGTGCGGGGTGAACGGCTCGACCATCACCAGCGCCCGCGCCCGGTACTCGTTGGGCATGCGGATGATGAAGAGGGCGGCCAGCACCGTCAGCACTCCGGCCACCAGGGCCATCACCTTCCAGCGCCGCCGCACCGCTGCCAAGAGCTCATCGATCGTGTACGTCCGGTCCATCGTTTTCTCCCTCGTGAACAACTGCGGCCGCGGCCGCGAAAAGGTGGCTACTCGAACCGCGCTTTTTCCCAGGTCAGGCGCATCTGGACCACGTCGCGATCCACCTGCGCCGCGGTCTGCACATCGTTGAGCCGCGCGTCGCGCGTCGCCGCGATGCCCAGCCTCAGGTCCCTCGTGAAGTTCCAGTCCAGCCCCGCCTCGGCGCCGTAGCCCAGCGAGCCGAGCTGGGTCTGCTGGAAGGCGCTGGCGTTGCGGTACATGCCGAAGCGCAGGTGGGCACCCAGCCGCTCCCACTGCTGCACCAGGCCGACCTCGGCGATGTCGCCCACCAGCGGGCCGGCGCTGCTGGGGCCGATCACCAGGTCGTGCGCCAGCGTCAGCGAGATCGCGGTGGTGGGCGTGTAGCTCTCGATGCCGAAGCGGGCCACCGGCTGGGCGACGTTGCGCGCTCCGCCGGTCAGGAGCAACGCGCCGCCGCGCGCGAAGAGGTTGGCGTAGGGCGTCAGGTCGTAGGTGTAGCCGAGCAAGGCCGAGTGGGCCTCGTCGAGCAGCCCGCCCGGCGCGCCCTTGAGAGCGCGCGGATTGGGATCTGCGCCAAATCCGAAGAAGAGCTGCTCGCGCACTCCCGCGTCCCACTTGCCGCGCGGGCTGGTGCGCCAGGCGTACTTCACCGACGGAGCGATGACGTAGCCGTTGCCGGGGTCGCCCGCGCCGAAGGTCAGCATCTGCGTGTCGAGCCCGTAGTCGAGCTCGGTGCGGGTGCTGAGCGCGTGCCGCATCTCGCCGGCGAACTTGCCGACGAAGATCTGCGTCTGCCCCGGCCGCAGCAGCAGGCCGAGCCCGGCGATGGAGAAGGGATCCTGCGCATAGGTCGCGCTCGAGCGGATCAGCAGGCGATCGCGC
>JAYWAJ010000239.1:0-5137 GCA_043782525.1 Deltaproteobacteria bacterium
TCTGCGTAGCGGTCACTCAGCCTCAGAGCCATGGTGCCTCCTGAAAACCACCATGGCAGTGGGGTCTGACATCGCTACCTGATCGGCATTGGGCCTAGCAGTGCAGCAGGTGATGCTCACCAGCGGGAACACCGTCAACTTCGAGGCTGAACTGCCGTCGGTTGAGGAGGCGCGCAGAGCGGTGACGGCGGGAATCGCGGCGGCTTCCTAAGCTGCGGAGAAGGCCATAGCTCTCGCACCCGATGAGGCAGAAGGCTACGACGGGCGCGCGATGCAGCGGCTATGGCTCTCTTGGGACTGGGAAGGCGCGCGAACCGATATTGATCGCGCGCTCGCGCTCGCGCCCGGCAATGCCGATGCGCACCGCCGCCGTGGGCAACTCCTGATGACGCTTGGGAGCGTGTCGGCCGCGAGGGAGGAGTTCCTCAAGGCGACAGATCTCGATCCGCTCAACTCCGCGAACTGGGCGTGGTTGAGCGAAGCGGAGATCTGGTTGCGGCACTTCGATGCGGGTGAGCACGCCCTTCAGCGGTCACTCGGCCTGCTCTCCGACTCCGCACCGGACTTTTACATCGAGCACATGGCGACGCTATCCCTGCGAAAGGGCGACGTTGAAGCGGCGGCTCGTTGGGCCCAGAACTTCGCGGACCCGCGCGACCGGAAGGGTTGGATGGCGGTCGTAGAGTACTCGGCCGGACGGACTGCTCACGCGCGGGAAACTCGCGACGCTGTGCTGGCCAAGTTGGGCAACAAAGACCCTTACGCTGCCGCCCGACTCAACGCTTGGTTCGGTGACCGCGATGCAGCATTCACGTTCCTGGAGCAGTCTTATGCGAGGCACGTGCCATGGTTGCGCGGCTTGAAGTTCGACACTGCCTTGGAGGGTTTGCACAGCGATCCTCGCTGGGCCGCGCTGCTCAAGAAGATGAACCTCCCGCTGGACTGACCCAAGCCAGAGGCCCGCCAGAGCTTCGCCGGAACCCGAAGACGCGCGCGGGCATCAGGTCCAGCTCGAGCCGCCATCGGTGCGTGGCGCTGCGGGAGTGAAGGGCTCCTTCACACGACCGCTCGGCTGACCTGCTGGTCGCAACGCTGTAGCATGCCCCAAACGGGGGCCGGACGTGGAAGCTGGAGCGCTCATCTCGGAGTTGAAGCGCCGGCGCGTATTCCGCGTGCTGGTTGGCTACGGCATCGTCTCGTTCGCGGTGCTGCAGGTCGTCGAACCGATCATGCACGCTCTCCACCTGCCAGACGTGACGTTGACCTACGTTGTCCTTGCCTTGGCACTGGGCTTCCCGGTTGCGGTTGTGCTCGCCTGGGCCTTCGACATCAACGAGGGCAAAATCGAGCGGACGGAGCCCGCGGCCCCGCACGCGCTGAAGGGCATCCGGCTCCCGCTAATGCTCATTGGGATCGGACTCATCGCGGCTGCTCCAGGAGTCGTCTGGTACTTCGTCCTGCCCGGCCACGCGAAGCCGCCGGTCGGGACGGCGTCGATGCCGGCGACATCGGAAACGCCATCCATTGCCGTCCTTCCCTTCGCGGACATGAGTCCGGGCAAAGACCAAGAGTATTTCTCCGACGGCATCGCAGAAGAGATCCTCAACGCGCTCGCCCAGGTTGAAGGGCTCCACGTCGCCGGCCGCACCTCGTCGTTCTCCTTCAAGGGCAAGAACGAGGACCTGCGCGCAATCGGCCAGAGCCTCGGCGTGGGCGCCGTCCTGGAAGGCAGCGTGCGCAAGTCGGGGGATCGCGTGCGCATCACGGCGCAGATGATCAAGGTTGCGGACGGGTTCCACCTCTGGTCGCAGAACTACGACCGGCAGCTGACCGACGTCTTCGCGGTCCAGGACGAGATCGCCCGCTCGGTCGTGACGGCGACGAAGCTGAAGCTGATGAGAGACAAGGCCACCGTCCCTGCGGGCCGGCGCGCCGGCAACCCGGAAGCGTACGCGCAGTTTCTCCTCGGGCGGCAGCTGATCAACCGGGGCGTGTCGGAGGACTATCGGAGGTCGGTCGAGGCTTTGGAGCGGGCGATTGCGCTCGAGCCCTCCTATGCCCCGGCGCACGCGGAGTTGAGCATCGCGCTGGCCTGGCTAGTGAACTCGACGCTGACGACGCGGCCGGAGCGCATCGGCGGGCAGCAGCGGGCCGTCGCGGAGGCCGAGAAGGCGGTTGCGCTGGCGCCCGACCTGACCGAGTCGAATCTGGCGCGCGGCAAGTTGCGGATCACGGTGCTCTGGGACTGGAGCGGCGCCCGATCCGACCTCGAGCGCGCGCTTGCGCTCGCTCCCGGCGATGCGGGCGCGCAGCTCTACCTGGGACACCTGCTCGCCGTGCTCGGCCGGCTGCCGGAGGCGGTGGCGCTGACCCGCAAGGCGACGGAGATCGAGCCGCTCGAGGCCCTCGGCTGGGACTATCTCGGCCGCTATCTCGCCGCCGAGGGAAATTTCGAGGAGTCGCGCAAGGCGTTCCAGCAGGCGCTGCGTGTCGCGCCCGACAACATGTGGGCTCGCCGCGAGCTCGGATTCGTCGATCTTCTCGACGGCAAGCCGGCGGTGGCGCTCGCGTCGTACGAGAAGCAGGACGGGTGGATCCGGCTGCTGGGGCTGGCCCTCGCCCACCACGATCTCGGCCACGCGAAGGAAGCGCAGGAGGCGCTCGCCGCGCTTCTGGCGCTCGCCGATCCGCCGAACTACCAGCTGGCGCAGGTCTTCGCCAGGTGGAAAGACCGCGACCGCGCGTTCGAGCAGCTCGAGCGGGGCCTCGCATCGGCCGACTCAGGCTTGCGGTACTTGAAATACGACCCGCTTCTGCGCAACCTGCGCAGCGATCCGCGCTTCGCCGCGCTGCTCAAGAAGATGAACTTGCCGACGGACTGACGGCCGACGTGGCGTGGTGGACTGGATGCCAGAGCTTTGACGGAGCTCCACAGACGCGACCCGCAAACAGCCTCCAGCCGTGAGGTGCCCGGCGTTGGTGCGAGGGCTAGCGTTTCTCGGTCGAGCCTTGGAGCGCGCCTCCAAGGGTCGGCAGTTCTGGTGAAGTCGCGCGTCACGCAGCGTGCCCGGTCTCGCGTCGCGCCCGGAAGGGGATGCGAGTCTGAGGTAAGCCATCGATCCTGTCCCCGCAACTCTGATCAGCGATGACACGGCCGCCTGCAAGGGCGGCCGTTGCATTTGTAATCGCGATCTCTGAGGAGTGGACGGCCCAGCCATTCTCCTCGACAGGCGTGAACTCGATGGACTCGAGGCACCGAGACAGGCGCTCATGGTTCGCTGTGCTGCACGTCGCGTCACATTGTCACTCGTCTACAACGACGCGGCGGAACTGCCGGAGGTCCTCCACATAAAGGTTCGGCTCCTCGACCATCGGGAAATGGCCGCCGCGCGGTGGCACGGTATACTGGACGATGTTCGAGCGCGACCTGGCAACGGCTTCCTTCGGCGGAATGGGCCAACCGGGATCGGGCCATGCCGTCACGCCGCACGGATTGGCAATCTTCTCGCCGGGCGCGAGATCGACCACGGCCCCGTTCGTGGTGACGTAGGGCCACATCGACGTGCGGAAGCTGTCGGTCGCGACGTAGACCATCACTTCGTCCAGCAGCCGCTCGGGCGAGTAGATGTCCGCAAAGGGTCGCTTGGACCTGTCGGTCCACCAGTACCATTTGTCCAAGATCCACGCCGCCTGACCGACTGGATTGTCCGCGAGCGCAGATGCGAGCGTTTCGCCGCGCGAGATGTGGGTGGAAATGTAGGCGTGCTGGGCCCTTCGGACCGCCTGAAAGTGCTTCTCGAACTCGACCTCCGCAGGGCTCGGGTCCTTTGGCTCATCTGGTTCGTTCGGGAGCACCATGTGGATGTGATGGCCGATGACGTGGTCCGGGAAGTCGTGCGCCATCCAGCTTGCGGAGATCGCGCCTTGGTCGCCGCCATACACGATGTACTTGGGGTAGTGGAGCACGTCGGCCATCAGCGTGTCATAGCGATGCCCGAACGCCCGTAGGTTTTCCGGCCTGTCTGGAGCTTCGGAGAGCCCGATGCCCGGTACGGATATGACGACAACGTCGAAGGCGTCTTTGGCGTCTCCTCCGAACCGTTCCGGATGCGCGAGCGGCTCGATCACGTCGATGAATGAGTAGAACGAGTAAGGCCAGCCGTGCAGGAGAAGCAACGGGACCGGGTGATCGCCTGAGCCCTTCTCCACGATGAAGTGCAGCTTCTTACCTTCAACGACGGCGAAGTAGTTGTGGAAGCGGTTGATCCGCGCCTCTGCCTTGCGCCAGTCGTAGGTCGTCGACCAGATCTTTCCGAGGTTGCGAAGCCACGCGCCGTCCATTCCGTACTGCCACGGCTCCACTCCATTGCTCGATGGCCAGCGGTGATCGGCGACCTGCCTCCTGATCCGATTCAAGGTCGACTGCGAGATGTGGAACGTCATCGGCACAGCACCGATGGTATCGGCGCGGGCGGGACCGTCCGGGAGAGCGGCAGCAAGGAGAGTGAGCGCCCCTGCGCACTTGATGGCCAGCTTCATGTTCGTCTCCCCAACGGACTACAATGCGCCAGCACCAGCGGTGGGTCCACCCCATCCCCGGCGGAACCTATGCCCAAGCCTGAAATCCGCGCAACTCTGCTCCTCGTCTTCCTGGTAGCGTGCCGCCACGGCCCTATACAGTCCGCCGCTCAGAGTACGGATCCAGATCCAAGTACATATGACTATGTGATCGTCGGAGCAGGCTCGGCCGGCTCTGTCCTGGCCAGCCGCCTGTCGGATGGTAGCGCGAGCGTGCTGGTGCTCGAGGCCGGGGGGCCCGACGACGACGCGCGGCTACGCGATCCGGCGAACTGGCAAGACTCGATGGATTGGCCCGAGATCGCTTGGGAATACAAAACGGAGCCGCAGCAGGCTCTCGCAGGGCGATCGATCGACGTTCCTCAAGGTAAAGTATGGGGTGGTTCTAGTTCTCTCAACGCGATGATGTGGGTGCGCGGGCAGCCCGCAGACTACGACGGGTGGAGTGCTTTCGGGGCTCAAGGCTGGGCATGGAAGGATGTCGAGCCTTACTTCGCGCGCGCCGAGGAGATGATTCGCCCCGTCCTGCACCCTGTCAATGAGGTGGACGAAGCCCATC
>JAYWAJ010000240.1:0-5135 GCA_043782525.1 Deltaproteobacteria bacterium
TCGTTTGGAGGCTGGGACCTCGCGGGCAAGAAGGTCCTCACCCTCGATGGCATCCGCCGGACGCCGGCGATGGCGCCGCTGCTCATCACCTTCGGCGCCTCCTGGTGCAAGCCCTGCAACGAAGGGCTGCCGCGCCTGGTGGCGGTGGCGAAGAAGCACAGCGAGCTGCGGCTGGTGCTCATCGACGTCGAGTCCGACGGGCAGCAGGCGCAGGAGTTCGCGCAGCGGATGGGCGTCGACGGACCGGCCATCCTCGACAAGTTCGAGCAGATCGCCAGGACCTACGGCGTCGCCGGCGAGGAGAAGACGAAGCTGCCGCGGACGTTTCTGGTCGACCGGATGGGGAAGGTGCGGGCCATCTACCGCGAGGAGGGCGAGGATCTGGAGAAGGTCATCGAGGCCGACCTCGAGGCGTCGAAGACCGCCCTCCGCCCCGTCTCCGACACCAAGTAACGGCTCGAGGCAAAAGCACACCGCGAAGGCGCAAAGATCCGCGAAGGCGCGCGAAGTTTTTTGGTTGGTTGGGGTGGTGCGCGGCCACCTCCGAGCGGGCGCGAGCCCTCGGTTCCAACCCAGACGTTTTTCTTCGCCAACTCTTCGCGTGATCTTCGCGCCTTCGCGGTGTGACTTTGCTTTTCAGTCCTGCTTCGACGGACGGATGAACTCCTTGAGCCGCGGGGAGGTGGCGAGGGAGTGGGCCAGCGAGCGGGCGAGGTCGGGGAGCTGGTCCGCCTCGGGAAACGCCTCGTTGATCTTCTGCACCTCCACCTCATCGACCGACACGCCTTCGCTCTTGAGCCCGACCACCAGGTAGAGCGAGGCGGCGCTGACCGAGGTCCAGGGCACGTAGTCGATGCTGGTGGTGACGACCAGCGCGCCGGCGCCTTCCCGAAGCTGGAAGCCTTCGTCGGCGAGCGCCTTGGCCAGCGCGGTGCGCAGCGCGGCGGCGCGATCCTGCAGCACCGGGTCGTTGACCACCGTCTGCGGCGCGACCGTGACGGCCACCCTCGCCAGGTCGGCGCGGGAAGGTCTGGCCGGCGCCGGGTCGGCCTTCGGCGCGGAGTGCGCGCAGCCCAGGGCCAGCAGCAGGAGTGCGGCGAGCTTCATGCGTCCCCCAAAAAGCAGCGGGCGCCCGGACGGACCGGACGCCCGCAAGAGCGAACTGCAGCGGCGGCTACTGCGCGCTGATCTGGACCTTGGAGTTGGGCTGGACGCGGCACTGCGACGAGCCCGGCTTCACCTTCGAGAGGTTGGAGAACACCTGGTCCACCTGGCAGGAGTCCATCGCCTGGCCCTGCGCCGTCACCACCGTGCAGGCGGCGCCCGCCTTGACGCCCTGGTTGGACCCGGCGCTGACGGTGAGCATGCAGGGGTTCTTGGCGATCTCGACCACGTCGCCCGAGATGAAGTTGTTGGGCTGGAAGATGGTCTGCACGGCGTACTTGCCGTAGTCGCCCTGCTCGGGCGCCTGCACGCGGATGTAGACGTCGCCCGGCGTGTCGATCTCCTTGGTGACCGAGCTGCCGGAGACCTTCTCGCCGTCGGCGTCGTCGGCGCCCTTCATGAAGAAGGCGCCGATCTTCGAGCCCCGCGGCGGCTGCAGGACCTTGAAGGAGATGGTCAGCTTGCCCTTCTCCTTGAGGGTGGCCTTGTAGAAGTGGAACTGCTTGCCCTTGGAGACGTCGACGTCGGCGCTCTTGTTGTCGGAGGGGAGCTTGAGATCCTCGGCCGTCTCCGGCGAGCAGTGCGGCTCGTTCTTGCAGGTGTCGCCCTGCTTGAAGGTCGTCGCCAGCGTGTAGCGGCCGGCGTCGCCCGCGTCGTTGGCATAGACCTTGACGAAGTAGTCACCCGCCGGGAGGTCGGCCTTGTTGAGCCCGGCCACCGGGTCGATCTTCTCGGGCGCGCCCTGCGCCGGCACGAACTCGGCGGTGAGGTTGCCACCGTTGTTGTTGAACTTCACCTGGAGGCCGCCCTCGGCCTGCAGTCCGAGGTGCCACCAGCACGTGCGCCGCTGCGCCGAGTAGTCGACGCCGTCCTCGATCTGGCCCTTGTCGGGGTTCAGGTCGCGGGCGGTCGCCTGCGTCTTGCAGGCCTGCTGCGCGGCGTCGGGATCCTGCGGCTTGTAGATGGTCTTGAGCTCGACCCGCGAGCGGATGGCGTCCTTCCACGGCTCCTGCACCGCCACGTAGTAGGTGCCGGGCTGCAGCTCGGTGGCCTCGACCTTCTTGCCGGGCTCGCCCTTGGCGATGGGCTCGTTGCCGCTGCCCTCGGCGTAGATGGACACCGAGACCTGGGCCTGCGGGTTCACCGGCTTGGCGCTGGCCGAGAGCGAGCCGGGCGCCGGGATCTCAAAGCGGAACCCGGCCATGTAGTGGTTGTCCTCGTCCGAGAGCGTCGTGTCCTGCTTCTTGTTGAGGATGCCGTCCTCGGAGTTGTGCGAGAGGCTATAGCCCGGCGCGCTGCCCAGCGGGTTCCAGCGGGCGTGACAGCCGGCCAGCGCGATGGCCAGAAACGCAAGCGCAGTGCGAACGTTCATGCGGATTTCCTCTTCCTCGGACTACTCGAGTCCATATTTCTTGGGGTCGTTGCTGATGATGGCGGCCGCGAGGATCTGCGGAACATACTCCAGCGTCTCCTCGGGCAGCTTCTTCAATCGGTAGAGGTGCCAGAAGTCGCGCTGCTCCTTGCGGAAGCCGACCTCGTGGAGCACCCGGCGCATCCCGTTCTCGCCCTTGTTGTAGCTGGCGATGGCGAGCATGAACGAATCGGAGCCGAACTCGCTGAGCAGGTCGTAGAGGTACTTGGCGGCGATGTGCGTCTCCTTGGCCGGGTCGGTGCGCTCGTCCTGCCCGCCGTTGCGCCAGTTCTCCGAGACGTGCAGGCCGTACTTGCGGGCCTGGAAGTCCATGAACTGCCACATGCCGCGGGCGCCCGCCTGGCTCTGCGCGAGGGTCTCGAAGTTGGACTCCTGCCAGGCGACGTAGGCGACCTCCTCCGGCAGACCCAGCGCCGAGAACTCCTTGACGATCATTGGCCAGTACTGCTTCTTGCGCGCGTAGACCTGCTTGAGCGTGTGCGTGTTGGCGGTCTTCTGCTCGATGTAATACTGGAGCCGCTCCTTGAAGATGGGCGGCACCGCGTAGGTGTCGGCGTCGAACTTTTTGAGAATCCGGCGGATGTTCCGGTCGAGCTCGTCGCCGCCCTGCTCCACCTTGCTGGCGACCTCCTTGTCCTTCTGCTCCAATTCGCCGATGGCCGCTTTGGCCTTGCCGGTGAGGAGCGTCAGCTGCTCCTCCAGCGAGGCCAGCCGGTCGGGATCGCTCTCGAGCTGCATCTGCAGCTGGATTTTCCGGATCTGCTTGTCGAAGTTGTCCTTCTTGTGGACGATCTTCTCGATCTGCTGCTTCTGCTCCCAGATGATGAAGCCCAGCACGCCGAAGCCCAGGAAGGCCAGCGCCACCACCGAGAGCACGACCTTCGCCCACTTCTTGCCGCTCCTCCGCTGGGTGACCGACTCCACCTTCTTCAGGGTGTCGGCCATGATGAACATGGTCTGGCCGGAGGGCTGGCCGCCCGACATCACCCGGGCCTGGGCGATCTTCAGCTGCGCTTCCCTGGCCAGCGAGGCCGCGTCGCCTGAAGGCGCCAGCTCCTGGTGGCCCGGAGGCGGCGCGCCGTAGGCGACGGAGCCCTGCAGGGGCTGGCCGTAGCCGCGCTGGGCCACGGCGCCGTTGCCGTTGGGCGCTAGCGCGCGGCCGGCGGAGGCGTTGTTGTCGATCTCGAACTTCACCTCGGGCCCGCCCTGCGCGCCGAAGACGATCTTGTCGCCCGAGCGCAGCTTGTGCGTCTTGACCATCTTGCCGTTGACCAACGTGCCGTTGCTGGAGCCGACGTCGACCACCAGGTAGTTGCCGTTGTCGAAGCGGATCTCGGCGTGGTGGCTGGAGACGCGGGTGTCCCTGCGCGCGTCGAAGCGCACGTCGCAGTCGTTCCCGCGCCCGATGCGGATGATCGCCTTGGGCGAGGTGGACGAGGTCCCCTGCAGGCTGCCGCTGAGATGCGTGAGACGGATCATCTGCTACGTGCCGCTCTTCTGCGTGATCTCGGTGGTCTCGAGCGGCTCCTGGTAGTACTCGGCGGTCTTCTCCTTCGCCTTGACCTTGCCCAGCGATTCCTCGAGCGCGGCGGAGACCGACTCGCAGGAAGGCCCCGGCACGCACAGCACCTTGATCGACACCTCCCCATTGGGAAGGATGGTGATCTCCATCTTCTGCTTGTCAGCCACGGCGGAAGTCTCCCGGCAGATCGTTTGAGCTCAAACGGTTCACCACTTCGAGACGGCCAGCTTGATGGTGCCGTCCGCCTCGACCTGCTCTTCGTCCAGCGTGAAGCCCTGCTTCAGGACCTCGGCCTTCACCTTGTGCTTGGCGTAGCACTGGATGACTTTCTGCTGGATGGCCGCGGCCTCCTGGTTGGTCTCTTCCTCGATGCCCCACCAGTCGGCGATGAGCTTGTAGTTGCCCTCTTCGGTGAGCTGGAGCCCGATGTCGTAGCTCCTGGAGGCCTTGATCTTCGCCTCGGCGGTGAGGGTCGAGCCCTTCCAGCCGCGGACCTTGACCAGCTGGTTTTCGCTGGCCTCCTCGAACTCCATGCCGAGCTCGACCAGGGCCGCCTTGAGGGCGACCAGGTCGTTGATCCTGGTCTCGACCTGGGTGAAGTGGCTCACGGCGTCTTCCCGGCGGGAGGCTGGCCGGCGTGATCGAGGTCGATGGCGCGGCCGCCCTCTTCCTTCTGGACGAGGAACTCCGAGGAGGCGGGGCGCGCGCGCGTCTTGCACCAGTTGCGCAGGGTGGCGATCTTCTCCTTCATGGTGCGCGAGAGCGGCACCGTCTCGCCCAGCGCGTGGACCATGCCCTCGGTGGTGAGCAGGCCGGTCTTGCCGTGCTTGTCGTACTCGTCGAAGAGCGCGGAGACCACCGCCTGCTCGATCTCGGCGCCGGTCATGCCCTCGCCCTTCTCGGCGAGGAGATCGAGGTTGAACTGCGCAGGATCGCGGCCGCGGCGCTTGAGGTGGATCTGGAAGATCTCCCGGCGCTCCGGCAGCGTGGGCAGGTCGACGAAGAAGATCTCGTCGA
>JAYWAJ010000241.1:0-5132 GCA_043782525.1 Deltaproteobacteria bacterium
CTCGCCCTCGCGGACCTGCACGCGGTTGTCGTTGTAATGCAACACAGTTGCATTTTCACCGGCGGCGACGATGGGGTAATAGCCCCAGCCGCGGCCGCCGCCGTGCCGGAACTCGCGCTCGAGGAGCGCGTGCAGCTCGTATTCGTGCGACCCGGGGCGCCCGGCCTGCATGGCGGCGAGGTGGCCGCGGCGGGTCGCCTCCACCGCCTTGCGCAGCGCTTCCACCTCGCCCGGATCCTTGCGCAGGCGAAGCTCGTGGACGATCTGGCCCGGATCCTCGATTCTCGGCGGCGCGTTCAGTCCGGCGCGGGCGCGCGCGCGCAGGTGGCGCAGCAGCCTGGCCAGCCGCAGGTCGAACTCCGCATCGTCTCCGCCCAGCCGGTAGAAGAGCACCGGCGCCGCGCCGATCAGCCGCGGCAGCTCCTCGTCGAGCCGCAGTAGCTCGAAGGCCTGGTCGGCGCCGAAGGCCCGCATCGCACCCTCGGTTCCGGCGCGCCGGCCGTTCCAGATCTCGCGCTCCTTGTCGCGCGGGCGGACGAAGAGTGTGAAGGTCTTTTCACCGACGGTGGAAAGCACCGCGACGGCTTCGGGCTCCTCGAAGCCGGTGAGGAAGAAGAGGTCGCTGTCGGCGCGGTAGGGATGCTCGACGTCGCTGTTGCGGGTGGCGACCGGCATGCCGGGAAAGACGGCGACCGCGCCCGCGGGCGCCATCTCGCGCATGCGGCGCAGGACCTGGTCGCGGCGGGCCTGGTGGACACTCTGCTCGAAGGCGGGGGTCACGGGCATGCGGCGTGTTGTAACAGGACTTTCCGGAGGCGGGGGACTGTGCAAACGGCCGCCGTTGAGTACCTTGTCTTGCGGACGGGTTTGCGAAAGGAACGCCATGGCGGAGAAAGGCTTGTCGAGCGACGGGGAGATCCGGGGTGCACTCGCGGAGCTGCCCGGCTGGAAGCAGCAGGGCAAGGGGATCTTCAAGACCTTCGACCTGAAAGGCTTCAAGGCGGCGATGGCTTTCACGGGCACCGTCGGCGAGCTGGCCGAGCGCGCCGACCACCATCCCGACATCCTCATCCAGTTCACCAAGGTGACGCTGACGCTCTCGTCGCACGACGAGGGCGGCATCACCGACCGCGACCTCCGGCTGGCGCGGCAGATCGAGGCGGCGGCGAAGGACCAGCTGGCTTGAGGGCAGGCCTGCCTGAGGCCTCAGGCTTCAGGCCTCAGGCCTCAGGCTAGAAGCGGGCGGCCGCTTGACTGCTAGAGTGGCTGCGTGGACTCGCGACCCTGGATGCTGGAAGACGAAGCGCTGCTGGCGCAATGCGAGGTGCAGGCGCATCGGGCCAGCGGGCCGGGAGGGCAGCATCGCAACAAGGCCGAGACGGCGGTGCGCCTCGTGCACCTGCCCACCGGCGTTCGCGTCGAAGGCAAGGACGAGCGATCGCGCACCCAGAACCTGCGCATCGCGCTCGGGCGCCTGCGCGAGAAGCTGGAGAAGCGGGCGTATCGCCCCCCGCCGCGGCACAAGACCCGGGTCTCGCGGGCGGCGAAGAGCCGCCGGGTGGACGACAAGAAGCTGCACGCGCGCAAGAAGGCGCTGCGGCACGGGCGCGACGAGTGATCTGCCTGCTGGCCCTGGTGGCTGTCGCGCGGCTGGTCCCTCCCGGAGTGGTCGCCCAGGCCCGTGAGGATCGCTTCCTCGAGCTGCTGCGCAGCTACCCCGAGCGCCCGCCGGCCGAGACCTTCCGCCAGGTCGCGCAGCTCGTCGACGAGGGCACGTTCGAAGGCCGCGCCCGCGCTGAATACTGGATCGGCAGCGCCCAGCTGGCGGCGGGCGATGGCGAAGGGGCCCGGCGCTGGTTCGGCCGGCTCGCCCGCGACTATCCGGGCTCGCTCTGGGAGGAGCGCAGCTGGGTCGGCCTCGGCGACGCCGCCCTCCGGGAGCGCGACTACGGCGCCGCGCTCCGCTGGTATGGCCGCGCCGGAACTGCGGGCGACGCGGCCGTCCGCGAGCTCTCGCGCATCGACGAAGGGCAGGCGCGCCTGCTGCAGCGCCGGCAGCGCCTCGCCTGGGGGGCTGGAGCGGTGGCCATCCTCATCGCCGCGTACTTCGCCTCGAGCATCCTGCGCGCGCGGGGCGCGGTCCGCCCGCTGCCTGCCGAGACGCACATCGTCCTGCCGGTGCTGGCGGTGCTGTCCTTGCTCTCGCTGCGGGTCGATCCGGCGCCCCGGGTGGCCATCCTCGAATTGTGCGCGGGCGGCGCCGTGCTCTCGCTCCTGAGCGGCATGCGTCTGCGCGCGGTGCGCCCCGCACGACTTCCGCACACGCTCTTGGCGCTCCTGGCCCTGGGCTGCGTCGCCTATGTCTCCGTCTACCGCGGCGACCTCGTCGGCATGGTGCAGGAGACCTTCCGCGCCGGGCCGGAGTAGAGTCCGCGCCATGCCGTCTTCTCCAGAGGAAAAGGGCTTCGGCCAGGCCGACCCTTTGCTGCGGCGCTGGGCCGAGCAGGTCTTCCAGCCCGAGGACGCAGTGCTGCGCGAGATCCGCGAGCGCAGCATCCGCGAAGGCCTGCCCGCCATCGCGGTGGGCAACTTCGACGGCCTGCACTTGGAAGTGCTGGCGCGCGCGGCAGGCGCCCTCAAGGCGGTGGAGATCGGCACGCTGGGCGGCTACAGCGGCGTCTGCCTCCTGCGCGGGATGGGGCCGCATGGCGTCCTCCACACCTTCGAGTTTTCGCCGAAGCACGCGCGGGTGGCGGGCGAGTCGTTCCACAAGGCGGGCGTCGCGGCGCGGGCGCACCTCCACGTCGGGGCGGCGGCGGCGATGCTGCACGAGATCGACGCGGAGGGTCCCTTCGATCTGGTCTTCATCGACGCCGACAAGGTGGGCTACCCGGCGTACCTCGCCTGGGCGGCGGAGCACCTGCGCGAAGGCGGGCTCCTGCTCGCGGACAACGCCTTCGGCTTCGGCGAGATCCACCGGGAGAGCGCCGACCCTGGCGTGGTCGCCCTGCAGAAGTTCAACGCAGAATTGGCCAGCGGCGGCCGCTTTCGCGCCACCATGCTGCCGACGGCGGAAGGGCTGGCGATGGGAGTGAAGGTGAGGTGAGTGCAGGCCTGAGGCCGCCTGTTTCAGGCCGCCTGAGGCCTCAGGCTTCAGGCCTCAGGCCTCAGGCTGGATTCGGCCGCCGCGGAGGTTAGTGCCCGGCTGGTTTGGTGGGCAGCGGCTCGAGGTTTAGCTTGCGGAGCATTGCTGGGAAGCGCGGGTCGTCGTGCAGGCCGCGGAGCAGCGCGTCGCCGCGCACCAGGAACAAGAGACCCGGATCGCGATGGAGATAGGCGCGCTCGAGTGACTCGAAGGCGCGGTCGCGGTCGCCGGTCCAAGCATACACGTCCGCCACCTGGAAGGCCCAGCCCGCGGCGTAGCGCTCGATGAGCGTGGCGAGCGCGGCGGCCGACTCCTTCGCGTGTCCGAGATCGTGCTGCGCCAAGGCCGTTCCGAAGAGGCGCACGACGGCGCTTCCGGATCGTCCGAAGACGGCGAGCGCCTCCGCCGGCTGTCCGCTCAAGAGGAAGACCGAGCCGTAGAGCATGCCGGGCAGATCGCCGTCGGGCGCGATCTCGACGGCGCGGGCCAGCGCCTCGCGGGCCGCGGCCAGGTCTCCCGAGTCCCGCAGCGCCAGGCCGAGGTTGCTCCAGCCATCCGCATTCAGGGGATCGATGGCGCACGACCGGCGCAGGATGGCGATGGCCTCCTCGAACCGGCCCACCGGCAAGAGCGTCCAGGTGGCGACGCCGCGCAACGTTTCGGCGCTGTCCGGGCTCAGCTCCCGGGCGCGCTCGAGGTCGGTGCGGACGCCGGTCCAGTCGCGCCGGACGATGGCGCGCATGACCCCCCGGGCCAGCCAGGCCTCGGCGAGGGCGGGGTCGAGCGCCACCGCCTTCTCCGCCGACGCGAGCGCGCGCTCCTGCATGGTCCTGACCGCCTCCACCGACGCGCCGTAGTCGCCGAGGCGCCCCTCGGCCAAGGACAGCCCCGCCCAGGCGGGCGCGTAGCGGGCGTCGAGCGCGACCGCTTTCTGGAAGGCGTCCACCCCGCGGCGAAATCCCTCGAAGCTGCCCTGATTGGAGAACTGCTTTGCCAACAGGAAGTTGTTGTACGCCTCCGGATTCGCCGTCCGCACCGAGCTGGGCGCCTGCGCCGGCAAGAGCTTGATGCGCAGCGCGTTCACCACCGCGGCGGCGATCTCGTCCTGCACCGCGAAGACGTCGGTGAGCTTGCGGTCGTAAGTCTCCGACCAGAGGTGATAGCCGTCGGCGGCGTTGATGAGCTGGGTGGTGATGCGGATGCGGTCACCCGACTTCCGCACGCTGCCCTCGAGGATGGTGGCGACGTTCAGCTTCTGGCCGATGGTGCGCAGGTCGTCGCCCTTGCCCTTGAAGGCGAACGACGAAGTGCGGCCGGCGACATGCAGGCCGGGGACCCTGGCGAGCAGGTTGAGCAGCTCTTCGGAGAGCCCGTCGCCGAAGTATTCCTGGTCGTGCTGCGAGCTCATGTCGGTGAGCGGCAGCACGGCGATGGAGGGGGCCGCCGCCCCTGCCGCCTCGGCGCCGCGGCGGGAGAGGCCGTACCAGGCGAGGGACGCCGCCGCGATCAGGGCGAGGGCGACGAGCAGGAGCGGGAGGCCCGGCTTGCCCGCGCGCGACCCGGCCGCCGCGCCTTCCGCGTCCAGCACCCAGCCGATGCCGGCGACGACCGGAAAGCCGAGGGCGAGGAGGCCCACCACCCAGCTCAACACCGGGTCGGGCCAGTGCGCGGCGTGCATCACCGGCTCTACGACCTGCAGCACCGCGAAGGTGAGGATGCCCCAGGCGATGAGCGCGCGGACCAGGCTGCGGCGCTTCAGCTCTTCCCAGAGCAGGGCGGCGCTCTTCACGGCGCGGACGCTATCACGTCAGCGGTCCGCCCTGCGGCGCGAGCCGGGCGCGGCCCGCTCAGGCGCCCCGGACCGAGGCGTCGGCCTTCTCCACTTCCTCCGCCCGCGCCTTGCGCCACGCCTTCAGCTTCTCGCGCAGCTCCGGCCGCTTGCCGCCCATGATGGCGATGGCGAGCAGCGCCGCGTTGGACGCGCCCG
>JAYWAJ010000242.1:0-5127 GCA_043782525.1 Deltaproteobacteria bacterium
GCCTGAGGCCTGAAGCCTGAGGCCTCAGCCAAGCGGCCTCAGGCCCGGCCTGCCGCTTGCCCGCCTGCCCGTACCTTGGCACGGAGCGTGTAAACGCTCCTGCCGGGCGGGGGTGGCCATGCGGCGGATTTGGACGGCGGCGGTGGTGGCGGGCGTCGTGGGCTGTGGCCAGGGCTCCAGGGTGCGGCAGGTCGGCGGACTCCTCTCCATCACGCCGGCGGCGGTGGAGTTCGGCGACGTAGCGCTGGGCAAGGAAGCGACGACCATCGTCTCCCTGCAGAACGACGGCATCGTGCCGCTGACCATCGCCGAGATCCCCCAGCTCGACGGGGCCGACTTGGCCTTCGAGACCCAGGGCCTCCCCATCACGCTGGGCGCCGGCCAGCGGACGCGCCTCTCGGTGCGCTACCACCCGCCCGCGCTGGGCACGCACGAGCGCGCTCTCCATCTGGCCACCGACGCGCCCGCGGCGCCTTCCGCCAGCATCTCCATGCACGGGCACGCGGTCCGCGGCCTCGCCACGCTCTCGGGAGACAACTTCGACTTCGGCGCCGTGGTGGTGGGCGAAGTCAGCGCGCAGGCGTTCTCGCTCAGCAACAAGGACGGCCACGCGCTGACCTCGGTGCGCATCGAGCTGCCCACGGGCGGAGACTCCGCCGCCTTCGCCGTCAAGCCTCCGGGAGACTCGCCGCTCAGGGCGGATCAATCGATGACCGTGACCGTCGACTTCAAGCCGTCCCGGCTGGGCGACTTCCAGGCAGTGGTGCCGGTGACCCCCTGCCCCACCTGCGCCCCGCGCAACGTGGCGCTCTCGGGGCGCGGCGTCACCCGGCTGCTCGAGGTGCAGCCTTCCTCCTTCGACTTCGGCGAGGTGCTGCTCGGCGCCGACGCCACCCGCCCAATCTCGGTGACCAACCTGAGCCGCGCGCCGCTGACGGTCCAGGCGCCTGCCGGGGCCGGCGACGAGTTCGAGGTCGCGCTCGACGGCGCCTCGCTTCCCCTGACCTTCCAGCCCGGCCAGGTGCTGACCGGCGTGGTCCACTACCGGCCGCGCGCCCTGGGCGAGAAGGGCGCGCAAGCCGCGATGACTGCCTCCGACGGCGCACCCGGCCTGATCGCGCTGCGCGGGTTCGGCATCGGCGCGGTGCTGCAGGCCACCCCGAAGAGCGTCCTGGTGGGCCCGACCGCCCTCGGCACCTCGCGCGCGGCCACCCTGCTCCTCACCAACGTCGGCCTCGATCCGCACCAGGTGGCGCCGCTGCGGGTGAGCAACATCTCGGTGCAGTCGTCCGATTCGGCCTGGTCGCTGGAGACGCCGGTGCCCATCGCGGTCGGCGAGCCCGGCGGCAGCGCCGCCGTGAGCCTCTCCTTCCGTCCGACGCAGGTGGGGATGTCGCAGGCGGTGCTGGTCATCGACTCCAACGACGGCCTGCATCCCCGGCTCTCGGTCCCCCTGGTGGCGATGGGCCGGCAGCTTGCGCCTTGCACCTTGAGCGTCCAGCCCGGCGCCACCCTCGACTTCGGGCCGACGCCGCTCTTCACCCCGACGGTGCAGGGCTTCGAGCTGACCAACACCACCGCCGACGACTGCATCGTCGGCGACCCGGTGCTCAGCTCCGCGGATCAGGCGTTCCGCTGGCCGGGCGGAGTCGCTCCGTCGGGCCGTACGCTGCCGCCGGGCGGGCGCATGTCCATCCGCGTCCAGCTGGTGACCCAGGCGGCGCAGGAGTACAGCGCCGGGATCCAGTTCTACCTCTCGAACGCGGCCGCTCCGGCCCTGACCCTCGGCCTGCGCGGCCAGGGCGACGGCGGCTGCTTCTACCTCTCGCCGGGAACGGTCGACTTCGGGGCCACCACGCTCGGCTGCGGCATCCCTTCCCGGAATGCGTACGCGGTCAACCACTGCGCCGGCGCCGTCACCGTCACCCAGGTGGCCACCTCGGGCGCGCCCTTCTCCACCGCGGCGCGAGCTCCCTTCACCGTGGCGCCGCAGACCGCGGTGCCCATCGCGGTCCAGTACACGCCCACCTCGGCGGGCGACGACGTCGGCGCGCTCTTCGTCACCAGCTCCGCCAACCCGGCCACCCTGCGGGCCGGCCTCACCGGCGGAACCCAGGCAGCGGCCAGCGTCCTCGACCAGTGGGACCAGTCGACGGCCAAGGTCGACCTGCTCATCGTGGTCGACAACTCCGGCTCGATGGCCAGCAAGCAACAGGCGATCCAGTCGAACCTCGACCACCTCTGGAATCGCATCGCCGCCGCCAACGCGGACTTCCACATCGCCGTGACCAGCTCGGGCATGACGCCCTACACCGCCGGCTGGTCGCAGTGCCCCGGGGGCGCGAGCGGCGGCGAGGCCGGCCGCTTCTTCCCGGTCGACAACTCGCACCCGCGCATGCTGACGCCGCAGACGCCCAACGTGAAGGCGGCGCTCTTCTCCAGCATCGAGGTGGGGATCTGCCACTGGGACGAGCGCTTCTTCGAGCCCGCCGTGGCGGCGCTGACCAATCCGCTGGCGAGCGCGACCAAGGCGCCCGGGACTTCGTTTCCCGCCGACGGCAACGCCGGCTTCCTCCGCGACGACGCGCGCCTCGCCATCCTCGTCGTCACCGACACCGACGACGACAACAAGATGGCCAACCCGCCGCCGGTCGCCGGCTACGTGCAGCAGCTCATCGCGGTGAAGCATGGGGCCAAGGATCTGATCTCCTTCGCCGCCATCGTGCCGCTCTCCAACTGCGCCGCGGCGGAGGCGTACCCGACGCCCCGCTTCGCCGAGGCCGCGGCGGCGCTCAACGGAAAGCTCTTCGACGCCTGCGACCTGGGCAACTACGGCGCGGTGCTGGAGAACGCTGCCGGCAGCCTCATGCTGCCGCTGACCAGCTTCCCCCTCTCGACGCACCCGAGGGACCCCTTGGCCATCGTCGTCGCCGTCAACGGCGTGACGGTGACGGGCTGGAGCTACGACGCCGGGGCGAACCGCATCGTCTTCCCGCCGACCGCGGTGCCCCAGCCGGGTTCGCACATCACCGCGAAGTACGAGCCCGCCTGCTCGTAGGCAGCCCCCCGTCGCTTCACGCAGGCCCCAGTGACCACCTCACTGCGCGCTCTGCACCCAGAGCTGGATGCAGGCGACCTCGTCGGGATTGAGGGGCGGCGCCCCGAGCGGCATCTGGAAGTTGAAGGGCGGCGTGTCGGAGAGCTTGGTGAGGAGGACGCTCGCCTGCGGATGCTGCGGGTCGATGAGCAGGCCCGGCCCGCCGGAAGCGCGCTTGCCGACCAGGCGCCGCGGCATTCCGGGCGACTGCAGGTCGAGGTTGCCCTGCTGCGACTGCGCCGAATGACAGGAGGAGGTGGCGCAGGAGGGGACGAAGACGGCGGGCACCGGATCGCAGCCGCCGTCGCCCAGCGCCAGCACGCCGCCGTCGAGGCCGCCGCCGTCGAGGTAGGCGAAGCGCTCCGGGTCGCCGAGCGCGCCCGCGCAGCCGGCGAGGAGGATCGCGCTAGAGGCGATAGCCCAGCGCGAGGCTGGCCGAGGCCACCTCATCGATTGCTCCTCCGGCGATGTACGGGTCGTGTGGCAAAGGGTGCAGCGCATAGAAGAAGCGCAGGTAGCGGGCGGCGGCGCGGACCCAGAGGTGCCCGAAGGCCGCCTCGGCGCGCAGCCCGGTCTCGAAGCCTCCGCTCGAGGCCCGCGGAAAGGCGGCGCCGATTCTGTCCTGCCGGGCGGGCGCGAGGTAGGCGAGGACGGCCGAGAGCGCGATGGGGCCGATCTGCAGGCGCGCGTCCAGCCCCGGCCGCCAGTATTCGAGGGTGCCCGACGGCAGCAGCACGCCGGCGAGCCGGGGACCGTTGAAGTCGTTGCGCAGGCTGCCGTAGGAGAGCGACGCCCCGCCCCGCTCGACGCCGCCGACGACGAGCCGGTAGCGCGCGCCCGCTTCCCAGGCCACCTCCTGCGTCTCGAAGGCGAGCGACCCGTCGGCGGTGAGCGTGCGCGACTTCAGCACCGAGCGCGCATAGGTCCCGAAAAAGCCCAGGTCGTCGAGGGCCAGCAGATCCCGCGCCGGATAGGCGAGCGCCTCCAGGCGCAGGAGCGGCAGCGCCCCGCTGCGGTATCCGGCCAGCCCCGGCGTCAGGCGATCGCGAAAGCCCACCCGCCGCACGGCCAATTCTGGCCCCGCGAACACCTCCAGCAGGGCGCAGACGAGGGCGATCATGCGACGGTCACCACCACCGTGGTCCCGTCGAAGGTGGCCTTGAGCGGCGAAAGCGGGCGGGTCGCCGGCCCCAGCTTGACGCTGCCGTCGAGGTTGAAGAGCGAGCCGTGGCAGGGGCAGATGAGGAGCTTCTGGGCTCCCTGCACCGCGCAGCCCAGGTGCGGGCAGCGCGCGTCGTAGGCCAGCACCTGCCCGGGACCCGCGCGCAGCACCAGCAGCGGAAAGGGCACGCCGGCGGAGTGGCCGGTGACGCTGCCGCCCAGCGCCGCCAGCGCGGGAAGCTGCGGCACCGTGAAGGTGACTTTTCCGCCCTGCGCCGCCGGGAAGACGCCGCCGCTGCCGGAGAGGTCGACGATGAGCGTCTGCTGGTCGGGGCTCAGCTTGGCCGCGTAGGGATCGAGATTTGCCGTCGCCGGCGGATGGGTCACCGCGCCGTCCACCGAGAAGCGCGAGGCGTGGCAGGGGCAGACCACCGCGTCGTCGCCGTCGACCCAGTCCACCTCGCAGCCGGCGTGGGGGCAATACGCGCTCCAGGCCCGCAGCCCCTGCGAGGTGGTGTTGGCCACCAGCACCGAGAGCGGGCGCCCGATGAAGTCGGTGGCGGCCGGATGGAGCAGCACGCTGCCTCCGCGAGCCAGCAACTCCGGGACGCGGGAGGCCTCGACGGAGACGAGTCCGCGCACCGGCGCCCCGACCTCGATGGCCACCGGGTCGTCGATCCGCCGCGCGCAGGCCGCCGCGCAGGCCGCGACGCCGCAGGCTGCGACGCCGCCGTGGAGCAGGACGCGCCGCTTCACGCCAGGGCGCCCGCGACGACCTTCCCGCCGACGATGTTGGCGTCGAGCACGGCGCGGTCGACGCCGCAGGCCGCCCCCAGCGTCTTGCCGACGGCGGAGAGCGTCTCGGAGAA
>JAYWAJ010000243.1:0-13627 GCA_043782525.1 Deltaproteobacteria bacterium
CGGCATATGTCGGCGGCGGCGGCGGTGGTGGAGGAGGTTCGAGCAGCGGCGGCGGCGGAGACGGCTTCTCGGGCTTCGGCGGCGGCGATTCGGGCGGCGGCGGCGCTAGCGGAGAAGTCTGATTACCGGTGAATCATTCACCGCCGCCCGAGGGCGTATATTCGCGGGCCAGGTTTTCGAATCGGGTGAATTCGTGCAGGAAGGCGACATTCGCGGTGCCGATGGGCCCGTTGCGCTGCTTGCCGATGATGATCTCGGCGACGCCCTTCACCTCTTCCTTTTCCTTTTCGTAGACCTCTTCGCGATAGATGAAGCAGATGGTATCGGCGTCCTGCTCGATCGCGCCTGATTCACGCAGATCGCTCAACTGGGGCCTCTTGTCCGGCCGCTTTTCCAGCGAGCGGTTCAGCTGGGAGAGCGCGACGATGGGAATGCTCAGCTCCTTGGCGAGCCCCTTGAGCGACCTCGAGATCTCGCTGATCTGCTGCTCGCGGCTGTCGACGCGCTCGTTGCCGCGCATCAGCTGGAGGTAGTCGATGATGATCATGCGGATGGGCGCGTCGGTGCTCTCGTACTTGGCAAAGAGCCGCCGGCTCTTGGCGCGCAGCTCCAGCGCGGAGACGGCCGGCGTGTCGTCGATGTGGATGTTGGCGTCGGCGAGCACGCCCGCCGCCTGGGCCAGCTTGGCCCAGTCGCTCTCGATCAGCTTGCCGGTGCGGATGCGCTGCGAGTCGACCCGCGCCTCCGAGGAGAGCATGCGCATCACCAGCTGCTCCTTGGGCATCTCCAGCGAGAACATGCCCACGCCGCACTTCTTCTTCTGGTACTGCGCCCGGCAGCCGACGTGGGTGGCGATGTTCAAGCAGAAGGCGGTGTTGTGCGTGACCACGAAGTCGCTGGTGACATAGAGGTGGTCGTCGCTGTCGACGAGGATGCATTGGCAGGGCCGGGAGCCTTTGGGCTCGACCGACTCGATGAAGCGCCCCGGCGCGGCGGCGCCCGGCGCGGAGAAGCGGTCGAGGTGCCGGGGCGCGCTGACGGCAACCAGGCCGCCCGGAAACGAGAGGCGAAGCCGGGTCAGGGGCGCGCCGCTCCGCAGCTCCAAAAGGCCTGGGTCGACGGGCAGGCGCGAGACGATGGCGCCCAGCGAGCGGGCGAGCCAGGTCACGCACTCGGCCAGGCGCGGCGAGCTGGTGGCCCAGGCGATGCTGCGGCCCGCTTCCGCGGCGGCGTGGCCGTCGGCGTCGAAGAGGCCGCACAGCAGGTCGAGGCGCTCGGGCACCGCGCCGTAGAGGTAGTCATCGGGGATAAATCTTCTGTCGCTGCTCAGGCCGTAGTACTCGAGCGCGAGGCGCGTCGGCGAGCACTCCGCCGGGTGGAGCGCATCCTCCGCGCCCGCCGCCCCGAACGAGACCACCTGCGTCCGTCCGGCGCCCGCCGCGCTCGCCTGCAGGATGCCTTCGCCGGCCTCCACCACCTGCTGCGCGATGAGGCCTTCGTCGAGGAGGAGGCCCTGGCCGCGCCGGCCGCTGTCGGCGAGCAACAGGCCCATCAGATACGCCGGGAGCAGCGGCCTCTCCCGCGGCGCGAACTCGACCGGCGCCACCACGGGGACGCGGTGGTTGAGGCGGCCGTCGGCCCCGCGCAGGGAGCGCCGAATCGCGGCGAGCGACTTGACGGAGCCTCGATCGGCGGAGGCGCCGCTCTCTTCGCCAGCGCTGGTGAGCCAGAGGTGCTCGTCGCAGCACTCGACGGCGGCGCCGTCGGTGAAGCGGACCCGGAAGACCGGCTTGTCGCCCTGCGGGAAGACCGCGAGGACGCGATGCGGCTTCCCGTCGGCGCCGATGATCATCGAGCCGGCCGTCAGCGCGCCCATGGGCACGAAGCCGGTGGGCGTAAGCACGGGAGCGTCGAGCGGCTGCGCCTTCCCCATGCTGGGCCGCGCCGCGAGGATGACCAGGTCGCCCGGCTGGAAGCCCGAGGTCAGCCGGTCGAGGTCGGCGAAGCCGGTGGGGATGCCGGTGATCTCCTCCTGCCGCTCGTAGAGCGCCTCGATGTTCTTGAAGACGCGGCCGATGACCGGCTTGACCGCCTCGAAGGAGACGCTGTTGCGCTGCTCGGTGACGGCGAAGATGCGGCGCTCCGCCTCGTCGGCGAAGTCGCCCACGTCGCCGTGCTGCTCGTACCCGAGCTGGGAGATGGCGGTGGCGGCCTCGATGAGCCGGCGCGAGAGCGCCTTGTCGTGGACGATCTTGGCGTAGTAGGCGAGGTTGGCCGCGGTGGGGACGATCTTGTCGAGCAGGTCGATGAACTCGTCGCCGCCGACGCTCTCGAACGCTCCCTGCGCCGTCAGCTCGTCCTTGACGGTGATGCGGTCGATGGGCTGGGCGCGCGACTGGAGCGAGCTCATGGCCTCGAAGACCTTGCGGTGGGCGTCGCGGTAGAATTCGTCGGCGTGGACGATCTCGACGATGTCGTTGAAGGCCTGGCTGTCGAGGAGGATGCCGCCCAGCAGGCTGCGCTCGGCGTCGAGGTTGTGCGGAGGAACGCGGCCGTGGGGCAGCGCGGTGACGTTCGAGGCGGGTGCGCTCACGGGTGGGATCCTGGCAGGGGGGGCCGACAAATAGGGTACGCAGAACGAGCCTGTGAATCGCAAGGCTGCTATCCTGTGGATACCTGTGGAGTACCTGTGACCGACGACGAGAAGCCGAAGCGCACCAAAAGCTGGCGTGAGATCGACAAGATGCGCGACCACAGCGGCGGGTCGTCGCGGCGGGATTCGCACGATCGCCAGCGATTCGAGCAGTCGACCGGCTATACGAAGTATAAGACGAACCTCGACCGGCTCTTCTCCGGCGGCGGCGCCGCCCTTCCCGGGCACCTGCGCCCGGACGGCGACCCCGGCGGCGTGCTGGCCGAGAAGGACGAGGAGCGCAAGAAGCTCTACGCCATCGAGGACCTCAAGGTCTTCTACGCCGCAGCTAGCGAATTCCTCAAGACCCACGAGGTGCCCGACGACTCCCGGCTCCTCGATCGGCTGCTCATGCACCCCGACGAGGAGATCGTCGAGAAGGCGCTCGCTCGCCTCGAGGAGATGCACAAGGCGGGGACCTTGAAAGTGCCGCCGGCGCTGGTCCAGCGGCTCTCATCGGTCGAGATCGATAGCGGCGATCCGAAGATCCGCCGCCGCGCCGCTGACCTGCGCAAGGCGATCCGCTAGCCCCGCCAGGGATTCCGCTAGCGCCGGCGCAGCGGGAGCAGCGCGCGGAGGCGGGGGTCGCGAAGCCAGAGCCCGCCCCAGGCGAAGACGCCCAGCAGGAACGGCGAGAGGGCAATGGCCGTCTCACCGGCCCGCAGGTGGAGGAGCACGGCGCCCCCCAGATAGCCGACGATGAGCACGGCCCCCAGCACCGCGGTGGTCGGGACCAGGTAGATCACCACGCAGGCGAGCTCGATGAGCCCGATGGGCGTGATGAGCCCCTCGACGATGCCGGACTTGCCGAAGCCCTCCACCACCTGCGTGCTGTGGGAGAGCTTCATCACGCCGCTCATGGTCATCAGCAGGACGGGAAGGGCGCTGAGGACGCGCCCGGTCCACAGCTGCCACGAGGGAAGCGGGGAAGAGATGGTTGCGAGGGAATCGCTCATGAGCGGTGGATGCTTTCCGCCCGCCGGCGATTCAGGCCTGGATGCCGAGGAAGGCCATCAGGTCGAAGGGGTCCTCGACGGCGCGCGCCGTGCCGCTGCCCCTCCAGCTGCGCGCGCGTCCGCAGTTCATGCAGGCGCAGATGTCCCGCCCGCCCATGCCCTGGCCGCCCTTCAGCGACCAGGTCTCCTCTGCGTACTCGTCGCACTTTTCGCAGATCTGGACGCGGTCGGCCATCTTGAAGCCGCGGTCCTTCATCTTCTTTTTCACCATGGCCGCGTGCACCAGCCATGGCGCCAGGGGCAGCTTGACTCCCATTTCGCGAACCTATCACCGGTCGGGAGCCGGGGCACGCTCTTCCCGCGCCAGCACGAAGGCGCCCTTGCCGCGGTCGTAGGCGTAGGTGCTGACGGTCGCGCCCTGGTCGTCCTCGCCCTCGGGCTCGCGGATGCGGATCTGGTTCTGCATCAGCTCGACCCGGGCGCGGTAGAGGTCGCGCTTGGAGAACAGGTCGACCAGCTTGCCGGCGCGGACGGTCTTGACGATGACCTCGTTGGCGGTGGGGCCGCACGACTCGCAGCTGAGCTCGACCTCGACGTCGGGTGCGCCGTCGTTGGTGACGTCCCGGGTGTCGACGAGGAGGATGCGCTGGGGCTCGTCCTCCTCCTCGCCGCCGGTCGAGCGCTCCCAGAGCGGCCGCCAGCGACGGGGGCGGGCCGACGTGCCCGGCTCGAGCTTCCAGAGGCCGACGTAGTTGCGCTGCGTCGCCCAGAAGGGAGAGCTCTCGCCGAGCACTTCCTGCGCGGGGGAGAGGCTGGTGCCCCAGAGGAGCGCGTGCAGCTGTCCTTCCCACTCGACGCGGCGGATCCAGCGCACGCGGAGGCCGGGAAAGGGCCGCGGGTGCAGCCCGGCGAACTCTCCCGAGAGCGCCGCAGGCTTTCGCTCCAGCACCACCGCCACCGCCCGCGAGGGCTGCGCCACCGGCCCCTGCGCCTCGAGGGTGGCGCGGTGCTCCGGGTCCTCCCACTGCAGGGTGAAGAACTTCTGATCCTTGTCGCGGCGCAGCTGCTCGAGCGACGGCGGGCCCCAGCCGCGGGTCAGCTGCCACTCGAGGTCGGTGAGCGCCGGGGCGAGCTGCGGATCGAACTGCAGGCGCAGGGCGATGAGCTCGGGGCCGTTGCGCGTCGCTTCCCAGGCGATCTGCGCGCGCTCCAGCTTGTCGGCGTCGCGGGGCAGGGCACAGTCGGCGTGGCCCGCGGGGGCGGCGAGCGCGTCCTTGCAGGCGGTGAGGTCGGGCAGCGCGCGCAGCTGGGCGAAGGGCAGGTCGAGATCGAAGCGCCCGAAGCGGCGGGGTGCCACCGACACCGGCGGCGGCGGGGGCTTCGCCAGCGCCGGCGGCGGCGGTCCTCCCGGCAGCTGGGGCTGCGGCGGCAGGTTGGCCTGCGGTGGCAGGTGGGCCTGGGGCGGCAGGTGAGTGACCGCGTCGGGCTTGGAGACGGCCGGCTGCGCCGCGCCCGCGGTGTCGCTGCGGCCGACTTTCTTGTGCGGCCACGCCTGCGCCGCGCCCGGGCTGGCGAGCGCGGCGCAGGCGCAGAGCGCTGTGAAGTGCCGACGCATGGGCCGCAGCTTACACCTCGCGGCGGGCTACGCCTCCGCGCCGATGGTGACCTTGACCTTGGCCGACACGTCCGCGTGGAGCTTCACCTCCACCTCGTGGGTGCCGATCTCCTTGATGGGCTCGGGCAGGTGGATCTGCCGGCGGTCCACCTGGTAGCCCTGCGCGGTCAGCTGCTCGTGCACGTCCTTGGAAGTGACCGAGCCGAACAGCTTGTTCTGGTCGCCCACCTTGCGGGTGAACTTCAGCTCGACGGAGCTGAGCCGCTTGGCCATGGCGTCCATGTTCGCCTTCTCCTTCGACGCGCGGGCGAGGATGCCCGACTTCGCGTGATCGAGCTGGCGGACGTTCTTGGCCGTGGCGAGGACGGCGAGCTGGCGCGGGAGCAGGTAGTTGCGGCCGTAGCCGGTCTTCACTTCGACCAGCGCGCCGGCCTTGCCCAGGTTTTCCAGGTCCTTCGTGAGGATGATTTTCATGGCGGCTCCTACTGGTGCTGCATGACGGTGTAGGGGAGGAGCGCCACGTTGCGGCTGCGCTTGATGGCGGTGGCCACCTCGCGCTGGTGCAGGGCGCAGTTGCCGGAGATGCGGCGGGGAACGATCTTGCCGCGCTCGGTGACGAAGTACTTCAAGTCTCCGGCGTTCTTGTAGTCGACCTTGAGGTTCTTGTCGGCGCAGTAGCGGCAGACCTTGCGCCGGCCGAAGCCGCGCCCGCCGCCGCGCTCCATGTCGCCGCCGCGGTCCTCGCGGCCACCGCGGTCGTCGCGGCCTCCGCTCTTGCTGCCGCCGGCGCTCTTGCCGCCGAATCCGCCGCCGCCGCCGCTGCGCTCGCCGAAAGCCATCTCGATCTTGTTGGGGTTGGTCATGGGCGTCTCCTACTCAGCCTCGGGGGGAACCACGTCGTCTTCGCTGTCGCGCTCGCGCTCGCGGAAGGAGTCGCCGAACCCGGCGGGCTCCTCGCGGCCACCCACGCGATCGGGAACTTCCGGATCGCCCGGCAGCTTCACGTCCGCCTCGACCGCGCGTGACGCCGCCTCGACGCCTTCCGCGATCTTCACCGACTGGTACTTCATCACGTCGTCGGTCATGCGCAGGTTGCGCTCGAACTCCGCCACGGCCTTGGTCTCGCCCAGGTAGAGGAAGCGGATGAAGATGGCGCGGAGGTTCTTCTTCACCTCGTAGGAGGTCTTCTTCTTGCCCCAGTTCTCGACCTTGATCACCTTGCCGCCGTCGCGATGCACGATGCCCCGCATGCGCTCGACGATCTTGTCGACCAGGTCGTCGGCCAGGTCGGGCCGGAGCAGGAAGATGCTCTCGTACTCGCGCAGCTTGGTCCCGGCCGCGAACTGCGGTGCCGTCGCCGGCGTCGTCGTCTCTGTCTGCATCACATCACCTCATGGGTTGTAGCCGCCGGTCGCAGCCGGAGGCGAGGTTCACTTCGCTTTTGCTTCCGCACTTCCGAGCCCCGGCTTGCGCCGGTTGAACTTGTTGGCCGCCAGCAGCGGCCCTTCGAGCAGCGCCGCCACCGCGGCTTCCGCCGCCTGCGGGACCAGCTCTTTCAACTGCTCCTCCTCAGCGGAGGAAAACCTTCCCAACACCCAATCGGCCCCTTCCCATTCTGCCGGGGGCCGCCCGACACCGAACCGCACCCGGGCGTAGTCCGCCGTGCCCAGGTGCTGCCGCAGGCTCTTCAGCCCGTTGTGACCGCCATCCCCGCCGCCGACCTTGATCTGCACCCTGCCGAACTCGAGGTCCATGTCGTCGTGCACCACCACCAGCCCGCCCGGCTCCACCTTCCAGAACCGCGCGGCGTGTCCTGCCGACTCGCCGCTCAGGTTCATGTACGTCTGCGGCAGCAGCACCGCCACGTGATGTTCGCCCTTCCTGCCCGAGCCCAGCACGGCGTTCCAGCGGGTGGTCTCCAGCGCCACGCCCAGCTTCCGCGCCGCGTCCTCTGCCACGCGGAAGCCGATGTTGTGGCGGGTGCGCTCGTACTTCGGGCCCGGATTTCCCAGGCCGACGAGGAGGCGCACCGCCTAGCGGCCCCGCACCATTACTTTTTCGCGCCCTTTTCGGCGGGGGCCTTGCCACCCGCGGCAGGAGCGCCCGCGGCAGGAGCGCCTGCGGCACCAGCGGCAGGAGCAGCGCCGGCTGCGGCAGGAGCGCCAGCAACGCCTTCCGCACCGGGAACGGCGGCGACGGCGGCCGGCTTGACCACCTCCTCCTCCTTCTCCGGAACGTTGACGACGGCGATGGTCTGGTCGCCGCGGACCTTGAACTTCACGCCCGCGGGTGCCTTCAGATCGTCGACGTGGAGCGATTCGGTGATGGCCAGGCCCGAGACGTCCACCTCGATCTTCTCGGGGATGTCGCTCGGCTTGCAGAGGACGGCGAGAGTGCGCGAAACCTGTTGCAGGATGCCGCCTTCGAGGACGCCGGCGGGCTTGCCGATGAGGATCACCGGGACGTTGACGACCACGTCCTTGTCCATGCGCACTTCGAGGAAGTCGGCGTGCAGGACCTTGCCGTCGAGCGGGTCCTTCTCGTAGTCCTTGAGGAGCACGACCCGGGTCTCGCCGCCCTCGACGCCCAGCTTGATCACCGTGTTGAACTTGTGCGGGGTCGCGATCGCCTTCTTGAGGGCGATGGGATCGATGGCGACGTGCAGCGGCTTGTCGTAGGGGCCGTAGCAGACCGCGGGCACGAGGCCCTTGAAGCGGAGCTGGCGGGCGGGGCCCTTGCCGGACTTCTCGCGCTTCTGCGCGGAGAGCGTGGAGACTTCGTTTGCCATGGACAACTCCTTCGTTTCCGTGCGCCGCCGCCGCGTAGGGCTAACGCGTGCATGGGTTTGGCGGGGCCGGGATTGGGAATGCGCCCGAACTTCAAGAGCGCGGCTGTCTAGCATGGGGGAATGACCAACGCAAGCTGCAGGGGGGCGCCTGCTTCCTCTCCCGGGGATATTCGCGGGCCGTGACGCCGGCCTCACCGTCAGGGGTCGTCCGGGCCACGACATGCCCCGCGGGAGGGGCGGCTGGAGGGCGGTTCGCGCGACGAGGAGCGGGGCACGAGGCGGCCCGGCCGACCCCTGCGGCTGTCGGCCGGCTGTTGCGGCCGCGCGGATCTCTCCCCAGTCGAATTGAAGGTGCGCTAGCTGCGGCCTGGCATTTGGTACGGGGGGCTGGGCCGGCAGCTTAAAGGCCGCAGGTCGCAGTCCTTTAATTCAATGAACGCAACGCCGCGGCCGCAAGAGCGGGCGACAGCCGCACGGCCTGGCCGGGCCGCGTCGTGACCGGCAACTCCAACCCCGCCACCGCCCTCCTCGTCCATCTCGCGCCGGGCACGTCGTGGCCCGGACAGGGCGTGACGGTGAGCCCGCGTGCCCAGCCAGGTCCTCGCTTGCCCTGCCGGCCAGCTTAAAGGCCGCAGTTCGCGGTCCTTCAATTCAATGAACGCAACGCGGCGGCCGCAAGAGCGGGCGACAGCCGCACGGCCTGGCCGGGCCGCGTCGTGACCGGCAATTCCAAATCCGCCGCCGCCCTCCTCGCCCACCTCGCGCCGGGCACGTCGTGGCCCGGACAGGGCGTGACGGTGAGCCCGCGTGCCCGGCCAGCGCAGGTGAGGCTGGTTCGGGCGGCAACTCTTCGCGGCGGCCGAGCCGGGTCAGTGGACGCTGAAGGCCTTGGCCAGCCGCCGCGCGCGCGGATCGGTGCGCATGCGGCGGCCGAGCTTCGTCTCGCGGCGCTTCACCGGTTTCACCGCAGCGCCCGCGGCGGCGCGGCCGGTGGCGAGCAGCTCGAGCAGCGCCTTCTCCGCCCGGTGGTGCCCACGCGCCTTGTTCTCGATCAGCTCTTCGATGGTGCGGAAGTAGGGCGACAGCACCCTGCCCTTCTCGAACTCCTGCAGCACCGAGGGCCAGATGTAGCTCGCCTTGCACACCGCCGGGGTATTGCCCAGCTGCGCCGAGGTCTCCTTGACGGCGGCGACCAGCATCCGGCGGCGGTCGGTGTGGCCCTCGATGGCCTCGGCGTTCATCCGCGCCAGCGCGCTGGCGGCGATGAGCGTGCCTGCCCAGGTGCGGAAGTCCTTGGCGGAGAAGCGCTCGCCCATCACCTGCTTCAAGTGCTCGTTGATGTGGCGGCGGCGGATGTTGACGATGGCGCCGTCCTCGCCGACGTACTGGAAGAGATCCTTGCCCCGCAGCTTCTTCAGCTCGCGCACGATGCGGGCGACGCGGCGGTCTTTGAGCTCGCGGATCTGCTCCTTGCCCGCCTTGCCGCGGTAGTGGAAGCGCACGGTGTCGCCGCTGACGGTGGCGTGGCGATTCTGCAGGGTGGCGATGCCGAAGCTGCCGTTCTCCCGGGCGTAGACCTGGCTGCCCGGGCGCATGAAACAGGTGCTAAGTATACGTAGTATACAAACCATCACCTTCTCGCGCGAGAGCCCCGGAAGGCGCAGGTCCCGATCGATGGCGGCGCGCAGCCTGGGCAGCGCCGCCCCGAAGGCGATGAGCTTGTCGTACTTCTTCTGCTCGCGCTGGAGGACGGCGCCGGCGCTGTAGCGGTACTGCCAGCGGCCCTTCTGGTCCCTGCCGACCGCGAGCAGCTTCGCCTTGGGGCTCCTGCTGATGACGACGTCGGTCCAGGCGGGAGGGAGGCGGAGATCGTGCAGCCGCGCGATCTCCGCCCGGGGTGCGCCCTGGTAGCGGAAGCCGCGCTTGGGGGAGCCGACGCGCCGGTAGCCCGACTGCTGGAGGAGCTCGATCTGGGTCGTCATCTGCGCCCTAAGATGGGGCGGGAGCGGGTACTCTGCACGGCCCATGCTGGCGCTCCTTCTCCACCTGCAGATCCTCGGTCTGTTCCATCCGCGCGCCGCGCAAGTGTGGCCGGACGGCGCTTCGCAGGCGGTGGAAGCGCGGCCCGGGGAGAGCTACGGGACCCGCGCCTTCTCCGTCGCCGTGCGCTGCCTGCCCCCTGCACGATGTCCGCCCGATTCAAGTCCGCTCCGCCGGGCCTACCGCGGCCGGCTGCGCGTCGAGGACGGCGGCGGCGAGCTGCGCCTCGTCAACGAGGTCGAGCTGGAGGACTACGTCGCAGCGGTGGTCGGGGCAGAGATCGACGCGGCCCCCACGGCCGCCCGCGAGGCGCTGGCCATCGTCGCCCGGACCTTCGCGGTCCGGGCGGAAAAAGCCGGCCACCTCTGCGACGCCGCCCACTGCCAGTGGTACCGCGGACTGGAAAGGGCGGACATCAGAAGCGCCCGGCGGACCGCGGGGGAGGTGCTCCTGCGGGATGGACGACCCGCCCCCGCCTTCCATTCACAGGACTGCGGCGGCGGCACCCTCGACGACTGGCCGCGCCCGGGCGCTGCCGGCCGGAGGAGGGGCCGGTCGGCGACCGCCTCCCGGACCGACGGGCAGGCGAGCGTTCGTGCTCTCGACACGCACCTCGCCGGCCTGCCCAAAGGCAGCGGCCACGGCGTCGGCCTCTGCCAGCGCGGCGCCTCCTTCCTGGCGACCAAAGGCGCCTCCGCGCATCAGATTCTGGCCCGGTACTTCCCGCGGTTACAGATCGGGCGCCTCTCACTTGATTTTTGACCGCGTTTCAGGGTAGTGCAGCGCCCCTTCGCCGGTGTGCCTGCGGAACGACCGCAGCTCCCGGCGACGGTTCTTTCGGGGTCCAGACGACTCCACTTGAAGGAAGGCAGAAGCAACGTGGCGAACATCGACGTCATCCGCAACATCGGCATCTCAGCCCACATCGATTCGGGCAAGACGACCCTGTCCGAGCGCATCCTCTTCTACACCGGGCGCATCCACGCCATCCACGAGGTGCATGGCAAGGACGCGGTCGGCGCCAAGATGGACTCGATGGACCTCGAGCGCGAGAAGGGCATCACCATCCAGTCGGCGGCGACCTACTGCGAGTGGGACGTCACCGAGACGGGCTCGCGCCCGACCCACAACATCAACATCATCGACACGCCGGGACACGTCGACTTCACCATCGAGGTGGAGCGCGCGCTGCGCGTGCTCGACGGCGCGATCCTGGTGCTCTGCTCGGTCTCGGGCGTGCAGTCGCAGTCGATCACCGTCGACCGCCAGATGCGCCGCTACAAGGTCCCGCGGCTCGCCTTCATCAACAAGATGGACCGCGCCGGCGCCAACGCCTTCCGCGTCACCCAGCAGCTGCGCGAGAAGCTGAACCACAACGCCATCATGATGGAGCTGCCCATCGGCGCCGAGGACAAGTTCCAGGGCGTGGTCGACCTCGTCACCATGAAGGCCCACTACTACGACGGCGAGAACGGCGAGAACATCCGCACCGAAGCGATCCCCGCCGACCTGCTCGAGCAGGCGAAGACCATGCGCCACGATCTGATCGCGGCGGTGGCCGACTACGACGAGAAGCTGACCGAGATGTTCATCGAGGAGAAGGAGCCGGCGGTGGAGGACATCCGCCGCGCCGTGCGCGCCGGCTGCATCGCGCTCAAGCTGACGCCGGTCTTCTGCGGCTCGGCCTACAAGAACAAGGCGGTCCAGCACCTGCTGGACGGCGTCGTCTACTACCTTCCCAACCCGAAGGAAGTGACCAACGAGGCGCACGACCAGACCAAGGACGAGGCCCGGGTCGTCCTCGCTTCCGACGAGAGCAAGCCGTTCGTGGGGCTGGCCTTCAAGCTGGAAGACGGGCGCTACGGGCAGCTGACGTACATGCGCATCTACCAGGGCAAGGTCTCCAAGGGCGACTTCATCGTCAACATGGTCAACCAGAAGAAGGTGAAGGTACCGCGGCTCGTCCGCATGCACGCCGACGAGATGAACGACATCGACGCGGCGGGCGCGGGCGACATCGTCGCGCTCTTCGGCGTCGACTGCGCCTCCGGCGATACCTTTACCGACGGCGACATCAAGGTCACCCTGACCTCGATGCACGTCCCGGACGCGGTCATCTCGCTCGCCATCGCGCCCAAGGAGAAGGCCAACGCCACCAACTTCTCCAAGGCGCTGAACCGCTTTACCCGCGAGGACCCGACTTTCCGCGTGCATCGAGATGAAGAGTCGGCGCAGACCATCGCCAGCGGGATGGGAGAGCTGCACCTCGAGATCTACATGGAGCGCATCAAGCGCGAGTACGGCTGCGAAGTCGTGGTCGGCCAACCGCAAGTGGCCTACCGCGAGACCATCCAGCAGCGCGGCGAGTTCTACTACACACATAAGAAGCAGACCGGCGGCTCGGGGCAGTTCGCCCGCGTCTGCGGCTACATCGAGCCGCTGCCGCCCGACGCGGTCGAGCGCTACGAGTTCGTCGACGACGTCACCGGCGGATCGATTCCGCGCGAGTTCATCCCCGCCTGCGACAAGGGCTTCAAGGAGGCGGTGAAGAAGGGCTCATTGATCGGCTTCCCGGTGGTCGGCGTGCGCTGCGTGATCAACGACGGCCTCCACCACGCGGTGGACTCCAGCGAGCAGGCCTTCAAGACGGCGGCCCTGATGGGCTTCCGCGAAGGCTATGAGGCGGCCAAGCCGGTCATCCTCGAGCCGATCATGAACGTCGAGGTGCAGGCGCCCGAGGAGTTCCAGGGCCAGGTGGTCGGACAGCTCAACCAGCGGCGCGGCGTCATCCAGGCGACCGAGACGGTGGAGGGCTATCTCATCGCCAACGCCTGGGTTCCGCTCTCGGAAATGTTCGGCTACTCGACCGATTTGCGCTCGGCGACGCAGGGCAAGGGCGAGTTCAGCATGGAGTTCCAGAAGTACCAGCCCGTGCCGCGCGCGACGCAGGAGCAGATGATCAAGGAGTTCCGAGAGAAGCAGGCGGCAGCGAAGAAATAGCCCGCGCAAAGGTGGGGACGGCGGGGCAGGCCCCCCACGTTTCCGTGCTTCATCCCGGAAGAGCGCGGGGTCGTCCCACCTCGCACCAGGTTCGTTAACTTGTAGAGGACGCCACTCCGCCTTCAGACTGGGGTCAGTGGCAACCGAACTGTACAGCGTGCCGTCGACGGCGGCGGGCTACGCGCTCGAGGATCTGCCCGACGCGGCGGCGGCCATCGTCGCCAGCCGCGACGGATCCTTGCTGCACGCGCCTGAAGGCAGCGAAGATGCGGCCGCTGCTTTCGCGGTGGCCATCGGCCAGCTCGAGGAGGCGGGCACCGCTCTGGGCCTCTCCGGGCTCTACTCCGTGTCCGTCCGCGGCACCAAGTCCTCCGCCGTCATCCCGGTGCGCGAGCGCGGCTTTCTCATCGCGCAAGCGGGCCTGCAGCGTCCGGTGTCCGAGCTGGAGAAGGCGCTCGAGCGATGGTCGATCCCGGAACCGGGCGGACCGCTGCGCGACGCCTGGGCGGCCCTGCGCAATTCGCTCGTGCGTGGCC
>JAYWAJ010000244.1:0-5107 GCA_043782525.1 Deltaproteobacteria bacterium
GTCCACGGCACGAAGAGCGCCGGACGCACCAGATCTTGCAGGACGATCAGCTCCGGATGCGCCAGCAGCGGAATCACGTCTTTCGCGTGCAGCACGCCCTTGATCTGGTCGAGGTCGCCTTCGTAGACCGGCATCCGGGTGTGGCCCTCCTCGGCGAGGAGGTCGATCACCTGCGCCGGCGTCGCGTCGATCGGCACGCCGATGACCCGCGTGCGCGGCACCATGATCTCCTTCGCGGTCCGCTCGGCAAAGGAGAAGAGCCCGTGCACCAGCTCCGCCGAGGGCGCTCCGGGCGTCCCGTCGCGGGCCTCGTCGCTGAGGATCTTCTCGATCTCCTGAAGCGGCGGCGGCGGTGGCGTGTAGCGCGCGGTGGCCCCCTGGCGGAGCAGCAGCGCATCGAAGATCCGCAGCATCAGCCGCACCGGCCCGCCCAGCGCCACGCAGACGAAGTAGGCCGGGCCCGCCAGCGCCAGGCCCCAGCGCAGCGGGCTCGCCGCGGCGAGCGAGCGCGGCGCCAGATCGAGCGCCAGGGCCACCGCGCCGGCGAGGAGCCCGGCCACCAGCTGCAGGCTGCTGCGCGAATGCGAGTGCACGCCGGCCTTGAAGAGCACGTCGCCGACCACGATGGCGCAGGCCACCGCCGCGAAGGCCAAGAGCGAGGAGGAGGCCCCGCGCAGCGCCGCCGCGGTGGGCTCGGGATGCGCCTTCATCCGCAGGAGCCAGCCGGCCGCGCGGGGGTGCTCTCCAGAGCCCTGGCGCACCTCGTCCTCGCCGACCGCCAGCAGCGCCGCGTCGGCCGCCTGGAGGAGCGCCCGCCCGGAGAGGGCGGCACCGGCCGCCAGGAGCTCGAGCATAGCCCCGGAGCTTAGCAGGTCCGCCGCGCTTGAAAGCCCGGGCGAACGCCGCTAGGTTGCGCCCCGCTGGGGGTAGGGGAGGTTCGATGAAGGCACGCGTGGTCGTCACGCTGAAGAAGTCGGTGCTGGATCCGCAGGGCCAGGCCGTCAGCCGCGCCCTCGGGGCCCTGGGCTTTCCCGAGGTCAAGGACGTCCGGCTCGGCAAGATCATCGAGCTCGACGTCGACTCCAAGGACCCCGCCGAAGCCCGCAAGCGCCTCGCCCAGATGTGCGAGAAGTTGCTCGCCAACACCGTCATCGAAGAATACCGGATCGAGGAGCCGGCCTGATGCTCTTCGCGGTCGTCGTCTTCCCCGGCAGCAACTGCGACCACGACGTCTACCACGTGGCCAAGCACGTCCTCGGCTGCGCCGCCCGCTACGTCTGGCACAAGGACCGCGACCTGCGCGGCGCCGACGTGGTGGTCCTCCCCGGCGGCTTCTCCTACGGCGACTACCTGCGCACCGGCGCCATCGCCCGCTTCTCGCCCATCATGGACGAGATCAGGAAGTTCGCTTCCCGCGGCGGCCACGTCGCCGGTATCTGCAACGGCTTCCAGATCCTCCTCGAGGCCGGCCTCTTGCCGGGCGCCATGCGCCGCAACGACTCGCTCAAGTACGTCTGCCGCGACGTCCACCTGAAAGTGGAGAACGCCATCACGCCCTGGACGCGCAAGTACGCCCGGGGCGAGGTGATCAAGATCCCCATTGGCCACGGCGACGGGAACTACTTCGTCGACGACGAGGGCCTGAGGCGCCTGGAAGGCGAAGGCCAGGTCGCCTTCCGCTACACCGACGCCGCCGGCGCGCGCGGCACGCCGGGGGCAAATCCCAACGGCTCGCTCGGCGACATCGCCGGCATCACCAACGCCCGCGGCAACGTGCTGGGCATGATGCCGCACCCCGAGCGCCTCGCCGAGGGCGTGCTGGGCGGAGAAGACGGGCGCCGCCTCTTCGAGAGCATCCTCGAGGCGGTCGGTTGATTCCAGCGCTGCTGGCGCTGCTCTTCGCCATTCCCGCCGAGGCGCGCCTCTCGCTGCACGCCGGCGCCCACCGCATCGAGAAGATCTCGGCGGGCTTCGAGGCGGTCGAGACGGAAGGCCCGCTCCACGCCGAGCTGTTGCCGAGCGGCGACGAGCTGCTCCTCGAGCCGTCCGGAGCCGGCCTCGCCCGCGCCTTCCTCTTCGGGCGGCGCGAGGTCCGCGTGGTCGAGGTCTTCATCGACGCCCCGCTGCCGCCGCCGCCCGCAAAGCCGCTCTGCCCGACGGTGAAGGACGCCGCCTGCTACGCGCAGTTCCGCGGGGCGCCGCAGCCGAAGATGATCTTCGAGCTGGAAGGCGTGCAGGCGGAGGCGAAGGCGGCCCAGGAAGAGCTGGCCAAGGCCGGGCTGGGCGCCGTCGAGGTGGCCCTCTCGCCGTGGGGCGTGAAGCTGAAGGGCGCCCGGGGCGAAGCCGAGAAGCGCCGCGCGCTGCGCGCTATCTGGCCGGCCATTCCTCGGCCCGCTGCGTCTCGACCTCTGATCAGCTGCGCGACTTGCGCGGGGCGTGCACCCGCGGCGCGATCCACTGCTTGCGGTCGTGCGGGCTGTCCTTCGATTCGGGCAGCGCGTTCAGCGTCCGGCGCAGGTGCCCGTGCGCCATCACCACCGCCGGGTCGGCCTGCAAGAGCGGCGCGTACTTCTCCCAGAAGGGCACCTCTCCCGCCTGCGTCAGCCGGTTGATCTCCAGCCGCACGGCGGCGACGGTGCCCTGGGGAAGCAGCTCCTGCGCGAGCAGCGAATCGAGGTCGACGATCAGCTCGCTCATCGGATGGAGCCAGGCGAAGTAGGGATCTTCGGTGAGGAGCCGCAGCATCTGCCCGGGCCCCCCGGCCGGCCCGACCTCCTGCTCGTAGGCGCGGCGCACCGCCTGCACCAGGGCGCGGTGCACTTCGCGCAGCGCGGTGGCTGTCTCGAGCAGCGCCGCCTTGTGCGTGCTTTCCGCCATGCTCCGCATCTTAGCAACGATGCGGAAGTTCAACTATGCGAGCAGCGGCATTCCCTGGGCCGCTTCCACGGCGGTGGCTTCCCGCGCAGCGGCCGGTGCCGGCAGCGAGACGACGGGCGGGCCCTTCCAGCGCCGCAGCTCGGCCGTTCCGCCCTCGATGGCCAGGTGCGGGAAGCCTTCGCCCGGCCGCCCGGTCCACGAGCCCAGGTTGAAGTAGCGCGCTCCGTTGCCGGCCACTTCGTCGACCGGGCGGTGGCTGTGGCCCATGACGATGTACTTGACGTCGAAGACCTGGGCCACCCGCCGCGCCGCCTGCTGCAGCATGGGGTGCGCGTCGGTCTTGCGCTTGCCGCCGAGCAGGGCGTTGAGGGCCGCGAAGAGGATGCCGATGGCGGTGATGCCGCCTGCGCGGGCCCAGAAGCCCTGCATGGCGCTGGAGGTCGAGACGGCGCAGGCGAGGCAGAGCAGCGCCAGCAGCATCCGGTCGAGATAGAAGAGCTGCATCGAATCGAAGAGGCTCTGCTCGCCGGGCTTGGCCGCCATGGCCACCAGCTGCTGCGCCTGCTTGTCGGTGCCCTGGAAGCGCGCCAGCATGCGGCGGATGTGCGCGTGCTCGTCGACCTTGGGCGCGATGGCCTTGTCCGCCGCCCGCGCCACCGCCCGCGAGATCTTCAGCGACTGGCGCAGCACCGGGTAGAGGACGCGGAAGACCATGACGAAGTAGTCGGCGGCCACGCGCAGCGGGTTGCCGGCCTTGAGCACCCAATCGAGGTATTCCTTCACGCCCCAGGCGTCGACGTCGTCGGCCACCTCGACCTGCTCGGTGTAGCGGTTGACGAAGTAGCGCAGGACCTTGCTGCTCATGGGCAGCTGCATCTCCTGCTGCGCCAGCGCGCCGCCGTGCTCGGCGAAGAAGTCGCTCTGCACCGAGTAGGTGTCGTGGGCGTGGCCGTGCTCGGCGTAGAAGAAGCCGGGCTCGAGGTAGAACCAGTCGTGGAACTCGATGTTGCGCTCGAAGCGGCGGCGGGCCGCCGGGGTGCCCAGCGCCACCCGCTCCGAGAGGATGCGGCGCAGCTCGGCCTGCACCAGCGGCCAGCGCCACTCGGCATCGTGGTTCCCACGGATGATGTGAAGAGAATTCCCCTTCTGGACAAAGCGGGCGAGCGCGTCAAACACCGCCGGGTGCCTTTCGGCGGTGCGCCGCAGCTTCCAGACACACTTCGGCTCGGTGGGCGCGAGGCCCAGCTCGCGCTCCTCGGCGCTGATCTCGAAGGGCATCGGCTCCTGCGGCACCAGCGTGATGGCGACGAAGTCGACGATGTCCCCGTTCAGGATCAGACGCCAGGGCTTCCGATCTGTCCGGTGGACGGCGTGCCAATCGAGAAAGGAGACCAGCGAGGGGTCGGCGGGGCGCGGCCGGTCGTACTTGTGACCCGCCTTCAGATCGCAGCCGAGGTGGATATCGGACATGGCGAGCAGGTTGTGCGGACGCTCCGAAAGGGAGCGGACCCTTCGCCACATCTTTCGCAAGCCCATGGTGTCTGCCCCTTCCCCACGGGGAGCTTGAGCAAGTGACGTGCCGCCGCGTTCCATTCGAAGCATGACAGAGCCCGGTGACGCCGCCGCGACCAATGCGGAACTTTTCGGCGACGAAGACACCGCCTCGCACCCGCAGATCGTCGTAGGCAGGCTTCAGGCTTCAGGCTTCAGGCACACCGGGGAGTGCGCGGAAAAGCTTCGGGGTTGGGACTGGACTCGCCCCCGCTTCCTTCGCGACCCTTCGTGGATCTTCGCTCCTTCGCGGTGTGCTTTTGCTCCTAGAGACCTTTCTCGTACACGCGGTAGGTCTTGTACCTTTTTGCGCCCATGCGCTCGATGCCGCGGTTGATCATGACGTTGTCTTCCAGCGTCCAGCCCAGCTCGCCGCCCAGGTAGCCGCGGGCGGCGCCGCGGCGGGCCACCTCGACGTAGAGCACCGCCGCCAGCGTGCCGTACCGGTGCGAGGCGCGGAACTCCTCCTTGACGCCGAGGAGGATCAGCCGCGCGTGCCTGGGGCGGTTGAACCTCAGCCGCCAGAGCAGCTTGGCCAGGTTGAGCGGCCGGCGCATCAGCTCGCCGTCGAAGTCCTTGATCAGCTCGTTGACGTCGGGGATGGCGAAGCACATCGCCGCCGGCTTGCCGTCCACCTCCGCCACCAGCGCGATCTCGGTGTCGACGAACATTTTATATT
>JAYWAJ010000245.1:0-5105 GCA_043782525.1 Deltaproteobacteria bacterium
GTCGCTGCCGTCGAGCCGGCCGGGTTCACCCTGGCGACGGTGCCGGCGCGCTTCGCCCGGCTGGGCGATCCACACGCGCAGATCGACGCGGTGGCAGGCTCGCTGCAGCCCTTGCTCGAGCTGTCGGAGCGGCAGAAGGCGGAAGGGCAGAAGGACGCGCCTTGGCCGCCGCACTACGCCAAGGGCGACACCGAGCCGGTGCGGGCGGCGCCCTCGCGGCGGAAGAAGAAGTGACCGCCTCCGGCTGCGCGCGCCCCGCTGCGTTCTATCGATCGTAGAGTCGCGCCGCAGCGCCGCTTCCAGCCGTTGCGGCAGCTTGGGCGCGGCACGCCGCGTGAAGTGCAGGGCTCCGACCCTTGCGCATCACCGGAGCCTCGCCATGAAGCGATTCGCAGTCCTCCTTTGCCTCTGTGCCGTCCCCTCCTTTGCGCAGGGCGTCCTGCTCGAGCGCGGGCAGGACGGAGCCAGCCCCAGCCTGCGCGCCGTCGGAGAGCGCGTCCGCATCCGCATCGACGACCAGTACGCGTCCACGTCGCTCGAGCAGGAGTTCGAGAACATCTCCGACCAGCGCCTCGAGGGGCGCTACCTCTTGCGCACCGCCGGCGCCACCGTCGAAGGCTTCGCCTACTGGAACGGCGAGCAGAAGATCGTCGGCGAGGTCTTCGAGAAGGAGGCCGCCAGGAATCTGTACGAAGACGTCACCGGCAAGCGCCGCGATCCGGGCCTGCTCGAGCAGGTGGGCGAAGGCAGCTTCGCCTTCCGGGTCTTTCCCATCGAGCCGCACGAGAAGAAGCGCGTGGAGATCCGCTTCGGGCAGCGGCTCGCCCGCACCGGGCGCGCGCTGCGGTACCGGCTGACGCTCTCCGGCGGCGAGAGCGAGGTGGTGGCGGAGATCGCCGACGCGCACCCGATCCTGCGCGTCGACTCGCAGAGCCACCGGCTGGAGCTGGAGCGCATCGACGCGCGCCACGCGCGGGTGCGGGCCTTCGCCAACGCTTCCGGCCCGCGCGACCTGGTCCTCGAGGTGGAGGTGAACGCAGATCCCTGGCAGCCGACCGCCGTCGTGCACCGCGATCCGGGAGAGGACGCGTATCTCGTCTTGCAGATGGCGGCGCCGGAAAAGGTCGACGCCTCGGAGGTCAGCGCCAAGGACGTGACGGTGGTGATCGACCGCTCCGGCAGCATGAGCGGCGCGCCCCTGCAGCAGGCCTGCGCCGCGGCGGAGCTGGTGGTCAAGCGGCTGCGGCGCTCGGATCGGGTGAACGTCATCGCCTTCGATCAAGGGGTCGATCCGCTCTTCTTGAAGCCGCAGCCGGTGGAGAGCGGGCGCGAGGCGGCGCTGCAGTTCATCCGCCGGCTCCGCGCGGGCGGCGGCACCAACATCGCCCTGGCCCTGGAGGCGGCGCTGCACGCGCAGCACCCCGGGCACGAGCCGCACCTGGTGCTCTTCCTCACCGACGGCGAGTCGGACAGCGCCTCGGCGCTGCGGGTGGCCCACGACGACCAAGGCGACGCGCGCGTCTTCACCCTCGGCCTCGGCAGCGGCGTCGAGAAGGCGCTGCTCTCGCGGCTGGCGGCGATGAAGCGCGGGCGCTTCACCTATGTCGAGAGCCCGGAGGTGATCGAGGAGCGGATCGGACGGCTCTTCGATCAGATCGAATCCCCCGCGCTGGTGGGGCTGGCGCTGGAAGCGCGCGGCGCGACGCTCTCCCGCACCTATCCGCGCACGCTGCCCGATCTCTCCGCCGGCGACGATCTGCTGGTGACCAGCCGCCTCCAGGGCGCGCCCGGGGCGACGCTGGCCCTGGTGGTGCACGGGATGCTGGGCGGAAGGCAGGTCTCCTATCCGCTGCTGGTGAAGGTGCCGGAGCAGGCGTCGCATCCGTGGGCCGGCAGGCTGTGGGCGAGGTCGCGCATCGAGGACGCGCTCGAGGAGATGGCGCTCACCAGCGCCCCTCCGGTGGAGCTGAAGAACGAGGTCATCGAGCTCGGGCTCGCCTACCACCTGGTCACGCCGTACACGTCGTTCCTGGCGGTGCCCGCCTCCGAGCTGAACGAGGGCCAGGAGACCACCCTCGCCGCGATGCGCGCGCAGCGGGCGAAGATCGTCGCCGCCAACTCCGACGCCGCGGCGCTCTCACGCACGCGGATGCCGCCGGGGGATCCGGTGCTGACGGTCAAGGCGCCGCACGATGCCCTCCAGGTGACGGCGTACTTTCCCTTCGGGCTGGTCAAGGACCTGGCCTGGGATCCGGGCCTGGAGAAGTGGACGCTGCGGTTCCTCGTGCCGCTGGGCGTCGCCGACGGCGACTACCAGGCGACCGTGGTCATCGTGCGGCGCGACCACACCGTCCTCCTGGCGCGAGCGGAGTACACCATCGACAGCGCGGCGCCCGACTTCGAGGTCGAGGCGCGCAGCGTGAGCGGGGGAGTCCACCTCCGCGTCGTCTCTGCCAAGCCGGCGCGGCGGGTGACGGTGGCGCTGGCCGGCGATCCGCGGCAGCGCCTCGAGCTCCAGGGCGACGGCCGCAGCTTCGAAGGCGAGCTGTCGTTGCCGCCGCAGCGGGGGGCGGAGACGCTGCGCGTGGTGGTGGCCGACCTCGCGCGCAACGAGGCCTCGCGCGAGGTGTCGGTGCGTCAGGCGGAGCCGCGATGACCGCCCTCGTGCTCCTCGCCGCGCTCTACACCAACACGGCGCAGGTGCACGGCCTCGCCGCCCAGGGCTCGACGCTCTGGGCGGCGACGGACGGCGGCGTCGAGCAATACGACCTGGCCGCGGGCCGGCGGCTGCGGCTCTTCACCACCGAGGACGGTCTCGACACGAGCGCCGTGGAGCAGATCTGGATCGCCGCGGGCGCGGTCCACGCGCGGACCGCTTCCTCCTCCTGCGCGCTGTCGTCCGGCGCCTTCGTCTGCAGCCCGGCGCCGCCGCTCCCTGCCGCAGTCCCTCTGGCGGCGCCGTCGTTCCACGGCAGCAGGGTGACGGCGCGGCTGCAGGCGGCAGGTAAATCGGTGATCGCCACTGCCGGGAAGGGCATTTGGTCAAATGACCAAGAGCTCACGCCCGCGGGGCAGGTCTGCGGAAATCACCTCGAGGCGCTGGCGGAGTTCGACGGCCAGCTCTGGGCAGGCGCCTTCGACGGCGGGCTTTGCGTGCAGCGCGCGGACGGCAGCTTTCGAAGGGTGGCGGCGCCCTTCCGGATGGTGAACGATCTCCGCCCCACGCGGCGCGGCCTGTACGTCGCCGCCGCGGAAGGGCTCTTCGTCACTCGCGACGGCCGCAAGTTCCGGCGCGAAGGGAGGGTCCGCGAGCGCGGCGTCAACCGGCTGGCGGCGACCGGGCGCTGGCTCTTTGCCACCACGCCGGCCGTGCTCTATGCCCTCCGTCTCGAAGGGCCCGACGTGGTTCGCCGCTTCCCTCATCCAGCCGGCTCCACCGCGCTGCAGGCGGTGGCGGTGAGCGGCGGCGACGTCTGGCTGGCCTCGGAAGACGTCGGCGTCATCCGCATGCGGCAGGAGAAGTTCGTGGCCTTCGACCGCGCCTCGGGGCTGCCGTCGAGCTGGACGGTGGACGTGGCGGCGGCGCCCGGCGGCGGTGTCTGGGCGGCGACGTTGCGCAACGGCGCGGTCCGGCTGGGCGCCGACGGAAGCGTGCGCGAGTTGGGCAAGGACCGGAAGGCCTGGGGCCTGCGTCTCTACCAGGACGGCGGCCGGCTGCTCTTCGGCACCCAGCAGGGCCTCTGCGTGCTGACCTTCGCCGGGGGCCAAACGGAGGCCGACGTCCCGCCCGCCGCCTGGGCGCCGCAACCCCCCGACGCCCGGGTCCACGCCCTCTTGCGCACCCGCGACGGCCTCTGGGTCGGCACCGAAGGAGGACTGGCGCTGCTCGACCCCGCCGCGCCGGTCTCCAACGCATCACCGACGAAAAAATAATTTTGGCTCTTCAGGCGGATGACGCTGTTGTTTTTGAGCCCATCAACGAATCGGAGCGAGACCTTGTTCCTTTTTGGGGGCTCTGAAGGGCGGTGCTCAGCGCGCGCGGCGCTTGCGCGGAGGCTTCGCCTCCGACGGCGAGAGCGCGTCGAGATCGTCCACCAGCCGGATGCCGTCGAGCCGCAGCTTCCCGCGGCCCAGCTGCTTCTTCAGCTCCGCCTCCGGCGCGAGGAGTTGCGCCTTGTCGCCCAGCTGCGCGATCTGCACCGCCGGCTTCGGCCCCGTCGAGATGAGCAGTTGCCCCTCCGGCGTGAAGGCGATGGCCCGCGCTTCGGGAGTGCGCTCGAGCTGGGTCACCTGCCGCCCGGTGAGCACGTCCCAGAACCGGATGGTCCCGTCGATGGAGGCCGAGGCCAGCGTCTCCCCGTCGGAGGCGAAGGCGATGGACCAGACCCGCCCGCCGTGGCCCAGCCAGGTGCTGCGCGGCTTGCCGTTGCTGACCCGCCAGGTGCGGACGGCCTGGTCGCGCCCCGCCGAGGCGAGGATGGAGGCGTGCGGCGAGAAGGCGATGCTGAGCACCGCGTCCGACGAGCCCTCCAGCTTGTGCAGCACCCGACCGGTCTTCAGCTCCCAGATGCGGATGGCGCGGTCTTCCCCGGCCGCCGCCAGCAGCTTGCCGTCGGCCGAGAAGGCGACGGTGAGGACCGCCCCCATTCCGGTGGCGCTGAGGACGCGCCGCGCCTTGCCGTCGGGCACCGCCCACAGCCTGACGCTGCCGTCGGCGCTGCCGGTCGCCACCGTGGCGTTGTCGGGCGCGAAGGCGACGCAGTTCACCAGATCGGAGTGTCCTTCCAGCGCCACCCGGTCTCCGTGCGCCAGCTCGAAGAGAAAGCCCTTCTCCTCGTGCCCCGAGGCCGCGAGGTAGCGCCCGTCGCGGGAGAAGGCGAGGCCCGTCACCGGCCCTTGCAGCAGATCCATCCCGTCGGTCACCCGCGCCTTGGCCAGATCCCAGAGCGCGATGTGCCCGCCGGCATCCCCGACCGCGGCCCGGCCCCCGGCCTGCGAGACCGCCAGCGCCGTCCCGCCGGGAAAATCCGGCGCGCCCTGCAGCCGGACGTCGCGGGCGCCGCTGGAGAGGTTCCACAGCCGCAGCCTGCCGTCCCGATTCGCCG
>JAYWAJ010000246.1:0-35086 GCA_043782525.1 Deltaproteobacteria bacterium
CGCCGCCGCCGGTGGACGCGACCGCCCGCTTTCTCGAACTCTACGCGCGGCCGCCCCGCAGGAGCGAGGCCCGCGTCCTCCTGGTGCCGGGGATCTTCACCCGCTTCTACCCGGCGTACCTGCGCCGCATCCGCTGCGCGCTCGCTGGAGAGCTGATCCCCATCGACACCGAGGGGACGCTCACCGAGAACGCCGCCGCCATCCGCGACGCCGTCCTGCGCGCGCCCGCTCCGGTGGTCCTGCTCGGACAGAGCAAGGGTCCGCTCGACATCCACGCCGCCCTCGCGCTGCATCCGGAGATCGTCCCGCGGGTGCGCGCCTTCGTCTCGCTGCAGGCGCCGTTCGGAGGGACGCCGCTGGCTGCCGATCCGCAGACGTCGCGCCTGCTGCGCCGCCTGGCGCCGAAGTCGTTCTTCCAGATGGCCTACCAGCAGCGGCGCGCTTTCCTGCGCGCAGTTCCGCCGCTGCCGCCGGTGCCCACCGTGGCGTTGGCGACCTCCTGCGCGCAGGCGGGCTTCCTCCTCGAGAAGACGCGCGAGTACCTGGCCACGAAGTACGGCGCCGAGAGCGACGGCTTCGTGCCCACCGCCGACGAATCGATTCCGGGTGCGCTTTTGGTGACCCTGCGCGGCCTCGATCACGCGGCGCTGGCGCTGCCCTGGATGCGGCCACGGGCCCCCTGGGAGGCGGGCCGCGTGGCGCAGGCGCTGGTCGCGCTGGCGCTGCAGCGTGCGTAACTTCGCTGCATGAAAATCCGCCGGTTGATCGAAGTCGGAGCCGTCGTCCAGTTGGCGCGCGTGGGACTGGCCCGCCGCCGCCGTGTGGTGCAGCGCAGGGAGCGGCGCAACCGCTCGCTCGGCTTCTTCGCGTTGGTGGCCGGCGCGGCCGCCGCCTGGACGGTGCTGAAGTATCTGCGCCCGGAGCCGCGGCGCGAGGCCCACTGGCCGCAGGAGCCGCAGCCGAGCAAGAAGAAGCTGGCCAAGGAGGCGCGCCGCGCCGAGGCCGCCCGCCGCGCGCACAAGGCGGTGGCCGCCCGCCCCCCCGTCATCCACGTCGAGCGGGAGGCGAGCACCGACCTGAAAGTGCCCCTCAAAGACCTGACGCAGTAAGCTCGGGGCATGTTGCAGGAGCGGCTGCTCGAAATCCTGGAGCGCAAGAACCACTGGGCGTGGTCCTCGTTCGCCGAAGGCCGCGTGCCGCTCCCGCGCCTGCTCCCGCACTTCCAGCAGGAGTGGGAGGTGTACGTCCGCGACTTCCCGCTCCTCCTCGCGCGCGTGCTCGGGCACCGGCCGCCGCAGGACGTCTGCGGGATGCTGGCGGCCAACATCTACGAGGAGCAGACGGGCGGCATCAGCGGCTCGGCGCCGCACCCGGAGTTGTTTTTGCGCCTGATGGACGGCTGCGGATATCCGCGGCAGCGCTTCGACGACGTCGCGCTGCAGCCCGGCGCGCGCGCCTATCGCGCCTTCCTCGATCAGGTCAGCTGGGGGAAGCCCTGGGTGGTGGGAGCGGCGGTGCTGACCCTCTTCGTCGAAGGGAGCGCGGGCGAGCGCAAGGAGCTGGCGGCGCTCGAGCAGGCGCCGCAGACGGAGGCGGAGATCGACGCTGCCATCCGCCGCCATCCGCTGGTGCGCGTGCACGGGCTCGACCCCAAATTCCTCGAGCTGCAGCGGGTGCACAAGAAGATCGAGGGCGGCCACCGCCGCGACGCCTGGGACGCGGTCTTGCACAACGTCGCGCCGGGGCAGGAGGCGGAGGTGGTGGGCGCGCTGGAGCGGGCGCTGCAGCTGTGGCTCGCCTACCGCGACGGGGTGGCGGAGGCCTGCGGCATCGCGCGCTGATGCTCCTGGCCGAAATCCCGCGGCGCCCTGACGCATCCAACCGGCGCAATGGAAAACCTCATCGTCTCCCCTCTCGAGTTCCCCTGGCGGACCGCCGACCCCTTCCTCTTTTGCGTCCACCATGACGACGCCTATCCCGCGGGCGACGAGCGCATGGCGCCCGCGGCCTCCCTCGCCGGCCGCGAGATCGGCCAGGACTTCGCCGGCAAGGACGGCTGGCGCATGTACCACGGCGACCCCGTCCCCGGCTTCCCGCAGCACCCGCACCGCGGCTTCGAGACGGTCACCATCCTGCGCAGCGGCGTCATCGATCACTCCGTCTCGCTCGGCGCCACCGCCCGCTTCGGCCCCGGCGACACCCAGTGGCTCACGGCGGGCAAGGGCATCGTGCACTCCGAGATGTTCCCGCTCCTCGAGCGCGAGCAGCCGAACCCGCTCGAGCTCTTCCAGATCTGGCTCAACCTTCCGCGCGCGAGCAAGTTCGCCAATCCTTATTTTTCGATGTTCTGGAAAGAGTCGGCGGCGAAGCACACGGCCCCGGGCGTCGAGGTGACCGTGGTCGCCGGCGCCCTCGAGGACACCCGGGCCGCGCCGCCGCCGCCCGAGTCGTGGGCCGCGCATCCCGACGCCGACCTCGCCATCTGGACCCTGAAGCTCGCACCCGACGCGCAGTGGACGCTGCCAAAGGCGCGCCCCGGGACCAACCGCTCCCTCTATCTCTTCCGCGGCGCGGGCTTGCGCGCGGGCGGCAGCGCAGTTCCCAACGGGTCGCGCCTCGAGCTGCGCCCGGACTGGGCCGTCGAGCTGCGCAACGGCGCGCAGGAGAGCCAGCTGCTGCTCCTGCAGGGCCGGCCCATCGGCGAGCCGGTCGAGCAGTACGGCCCCTTCGTGATGAACACCCAGGCGGAGATCCGGCAGGCCTTCGCCGACTACCAGCGCACCGGCTTCGGCGGCTGGCGCTGGCCCAGCGACGGACCGGTCCACGCCCGCGGCGAGGGTCGCTTCGCGCGCTATCCCGACGGGCGCGTCGAGCGGGCTCCGGCGCTGTCGCGCTGAGCGGCGGGCCTGCCGCGCGCGGAGTCAATCTCCCAGCAGCAGGCGCGCCACCCGCTCCGGATCATCCCAGGTCGGCACGTGGCCACAACCGGCGAGGGTGACGGCGCGGGCCTGCGGAAGCCTCGCCAGCGCACGCGCCAGCTGGCGCGGAAAGAGCATGCGATCGCGAGAGCCCCAGGCGATGGTCACGGGACAGGCGACCTCTTCTCCGCCGCGAAATCCGTCGCGGATCGCAAGCGCCTTGAAAGTCTCGTCGAAGCCGACGGCGGTGCCGAAGTTCTCCAGCGCGGAGACCGCCGCTGCGGCAGGAAGGCGCCAGGGCCGGGCATACATCTGCGAGAGCAGCAGCGCGCGGCCGGCGGCGCTGGCCAGCGCGCGCTTGAGCAGGGGCCGCAGGGCGCGGGCGATCCAGCGGCTCGCGCGCAGGCAGGCCCGCGCATAGCGCAGCTCGCCGGGAGACCAGAATCCGGCCGGCGAGATGGCGACCACGGATCTGGCGCGCCCCATCCTGGCGAGCTCGAGCGCGATCCAGCCGCCCAGCGAGTTGCCGGCCACGTGCGGACGCTGCCATCCGACTTCGTCGAGGAAGGTCGCGACCGCGCGGGCAAGCTCGTCAGGGCTGGGCGCGAGGCCTTCCGCGAGCGGCGGCGAGCCCCCGAAGCCGGGGAGGTCGAGCGCGATGATCTCGCGCTGGCGCGCGACGGCGGAGAGCACCGGCTGCCACATCGGCCACTCGCCGCCCAGGCCATGGAGGAGCAGGAGCGGCTCGCCGGCTCCGACCCGATGGTGCGAGAGGGGCACGTGTGCCAGACTAGCACTTCGCTCTCGAGAGGCGCGGCGCGACTGGCTTGGGTCCGGCTCGAAGCCGGCGAGCACCCCCGAGGATTGCAGACCGCCGTCCGTCTCGACCTATGGCTGGAGCTATCACTGAAATGAAGTGCCCCGGCGCAACTGCGAGCCAGAGGCGATGATCCGCTGGCCGTCCGACCTGGCCGCGGCGGCGCGCGCCTTCCGCTCCGCGCAGCCCTTCGCCCACCTCGTGCTCGACGGCGCCGTCGCGCCCGCCGACCTGCGAAGGATGGCGCTCGCTTTCGAGGACGAGCCGCAGCTGCTGGTGGAGAACGAGATCTACCTCCACCTGCGCTCGTCGGACCCGCCCGTGTCGCAGCCGCTGCGCGACTTCTGCCTGGCACTGCAGGCCTCGTGCGCGACGGTGGCGCAGATCTGCGGACAGCCGCTCTCGCGCGCCGACGGGTCGGCCTACGTCTACCTTCCCGGGCACTACCTGCTGCCGCATTCGGATTCGCGCCGGAGCGAAGGGCGCGCCGTCGCCTATGCCTTCTATCTCGACGCCCCGGAAGCGGGCGGCGAGCTTACGCTGTTCGACTGCGAGCGACGCGACGGCGAGATCGTGCGGACCACGCCCTTGGTGCGCATCGAGGCGCGGGCCAACCGGCTGGTGCTCTTCGAGGTGCACGACCTCGCGCTGCATCAAGTGTGCGAGGTGCTGGCCGGAGCGCGGACCTCGATCGCCGGCTGGTTCTACCCGTGATCCGCCCGCCCTTCGATCAGCCCGAGGTGCTGGCAAAGCTGCGCCCCGCCTGGGCCGCCGCGCGCAGCCTCATCCTGCCGGGCGCCTGCGATCCGGGGGCGCGGCCGCAGGCGGACCTGCGCGACTTCGACCTCGCGCACCGGGGCAAGTACGCCGTCGCCGACCTGCGGGACGACGCGCTCCTGGCCGAGCTGCGAGACTTCGCGGCGGCCCTCACCGGCGCGCGCCTGCGGGACGGCACCCTGCGCCTCTTCCGCTTCCGCCGCGGCGGCTACGCTCTCTTCTACGACGACGCGCTCACCCGCCTGACCACCGGCGTCGAGGTGACGCTCGACCTCTCCGAGGCGCCCTGCGGCCCGCCCGCCATCTACCAGCAGCCCGGCGGGCGGCTCGAGATCCCGCAGGCGCCCGGCCTGGTGGCCGTGGTCGAGCGCGGACCCTCGACCTTCCGCTACGACCGCTACTTTCAGGCCGAAGTCGGCGACGGCGAAGTCCTGCGCCTGCGGGCCGCTTTCGCAAGCGCCGATTGACCTGCGACGCGCGACTCAGGTACCAAGCTGCGGCCTTCGGAGGATCGGGCTGCGGCCCGCTGGGGCGGAGCATTCACGGGGGTCCACACCATGGCTGACGTCGTCGCGCCGGTTGCCGAGCACAAGCCGTACATCGCGGATGAAGCCCGCATCGCCGAGTTCACTCCGAAGGCGGTGGTGGTCGGCGCCCTCTTCGGCCTCATCTTCGGCGCCAGCACCGTCTACCTCGCGCTCAAGGCGGGCCTCACCGTCAGCGCCTCGATCCCCATCGCCGTGCTCTCCATCTCGCTCCTGAAAAAGCTGGGCGGCTCGACCATCCTCGAGAACAACATCGTCCAGACCATCGGCTCGGCGGGCGAGAGCATCGCGGCCGGCGTGGTCTTCACCCTGCCCGGCTTCCTCTTCCTCGCCGTCGATCCGGCCACCGGCCAGAGCATCGGCTCGCCCTACTTTTCCTACTGGACCATTTTTACACTTGCTCTACTTGGCGGCTTCATCGGCGTCCTCATGATGGTGCCGCTGCGCCGCGCCCTCATCGTCAAGGAGCACGGCAACCTGCCCTATCCGGAAGGCGCCGCCTGCGCCCAGGTGCTCATCGCCGGCGAGCAGGGCGGCGCCATGGCCAGGGTCGCCTACCAGGGCCTCGGCTTCGCCTTCGTCTACGCCACCCTGCAGAAGATCCTCCACGTCATCGCCGAGACGCCGGCCTACGTCACCTCGAACGCCAGCCGCATCTTCCCCGCCGCGACCCTCTTCGCCGACATCACGCCCGAGTACATGGGCGTCGGCTACATCATCGGCCCGCGCATCGCCGGCGTGCTGGTGGCGGGCGGCGTGCTGGCGTGGCTGGGGCTGATTCCCCTCATCGCCTCGGTGGTGCCGGGCCTGACCATCGCCACCCAGCTGGCCAAGCTTGGCTACCTCGCCGACGTGCACCGCGCCGGCGCCTTCGGCTGGAACCCGGACACGCAGACCTTCGCCGCCTTGAACAACGCCATCTACCGCGCCTACGTGCGGCAGATCGGCGCGGGCGCGGTGGCGGCGGGCGGCTTCATCACCCTCTTGAAGACGCTGCCCACCATCGTCTCCGCCTTCAAGGGCAGCCTCGCCTCGTTCAAGGGCGGCGTCACCAGCGACACCGGCAAGCGCACCAGCGAAGACCTGCCCATCTCGCTGGTCCTCTTCGGCAGCGTCGGGCTGGTCCTGATCATGGCCTTCCTGCCCTTCTTGCCCGGGACCTTCGGCGGCCGCCTGCTGCTGGGCGTGCTCATCATCGTCTTCGGCTTCTTCTTCGTCACCGTCGCCTCGCGCATCGTCGGGCTCATCGGCACCTCGTCGAACCCGGTCTCGGGCATGACCATCGCCACGCTGATGGCCACCTGCCTGCTCTTCGTCGGCATCGGCTGGACCGGCGACGTCTACCAGCCGATGGCCCTCTGCGTGGGCGGCATGGTCTGCATCGCCGCCGCCAACGCCGGCGCCACTTCCCAGGATCTGAAGACCGGCTACCTGGTCGGCGCCACCCCGCGCTGGCAGCAGATCGGCCTGCTCATCGGCGTCGTCGTCGCGGCGCTGGTCATCGGCCTGACGGTGAAGGTCCTCGACAACCCCACCATCGACGCCGCCACCGGCCTCGTCACCCACGCCATCGGCTCGGAGAAATACCCGGCGCCGCAGGGCACCCTCATGGCGACGCTCATCAAGGGCCTGCTCGCGCACAACCTCGACTGGCAGTTCGTGCTGGTGGGCGTCTTCCTCGCCGCCACCATCGAGCTGTGCGGGGTTTCGCCTTTGAGCTTCGCGGTGGGGGCCTACCTGCCGCTCTCGACCACGCTGCCCATCTGGGTGGGCGGAGTCATCAAGGGCTTCGTCGACCGCCGCAGCGGGACCGCTGCCAGCGCGCACGGCGAGGACATCGGCCCCGGCTCGCTCTTCGCCACCGGCCTCGTCGCCGGCGGAGCGCTCGCGGGCGTGCTGGTCGCGGTGCTCTCGGTGAACGACGGCGTGCTCAAGGCGCTCGAGCGCATCGACCTGACGGGCGCGCTGACCGGCGTCCTCGGTGCGCCGGGCTACCAGATCCTCGGCGTGGTGTTCTTCGCCGCCATGGGCCTCGTGCTCTACCGGATGGCGCGGAAGAAGCTCGACATCCAGCTGTAGCGGCCGCCCGCGCGGGCTAGCGTTCGGGCTGCGCTGCGCCGGCGGGACAGGTGTGCGGCGGGTCGCTCGTGTCGTCGCACAGCGGCGCTCGCGATCCGGCCAGCTCGACGATGGCGACGTCGATGGCAAAGGTGCCGATGACGCCCACCGCGCGGGCCGTGTCGCGGTGGTAGGCGCAGCCGGCGAGCAGCAGGGCGAGGAGTGCGAGTCGGCGCATGGGCCGGTTCGCTGCAGCCGCCGCGCCAAAGCGTTGGCTCCGCGATTCCGCAAACTTGCCGCTCGGCGCCGCCACTGACCGCGCCACGCCTGTCATAGCGGAGCCTTGGAAAGGATGTCGTGCGGGTCATCGAGCAAGCCCTGACCGAGGCCAAGGACCGGCTCGGCGGGCGCGACGGCGCTCGCGCGCGGGATGGAGGGTCTCTCCATCCACCTGGCCCGCCGGCTGAACGCGCTCGGCGGCCGCAAGGGCAAGGTCTTCGCCGACCGCTACCACGCGCACGTGCTGCGGACGCGGGCCGAAGCGGCCAACGCCGTTCGCTACGTGACGCGCAACGACCTTCACCACGCCCGCGAGCATCTGCCGCGCACCTTCACCGTTTCCCCTCCGGATCCGTCGGCTGGTACCACTCTTCGTGCGGCGAGAATTCTTTGCAACTCAGGCACTGCGTCACCAGCCAGCGCAGCCGGCACGACGGGCACACGCCGGCGGTGTCGAAGGTGTTCCACGAATGGCCGCAGACGCATCCCCACAAGTCGCTGGCGCGCGGTTGCCATTGGCAACGGGGACACCGGATGCGGCGCGCGCCCGCCCTCCCCTGCTCAGGCGCAACCTTGCGGACCGGCGCTTCTGCGTCGGAACGGAGCGGTCCCTTGAACCACGGGTGCTGTTCCGGGGCCTGCACCGCCTACTCCGCCCGCTTCTCCACCGTGAACGCGCCCGTCTTCATGTCGAACACCAGGCGGAACTGCCCGCCGTCAACGCCCTTGAAGTCGACGTGGTGCTCGAAGACGGTCTTCGCTTCCTGCATGAGGAACTTGAGGTAGTCGCGGTTGCGCTCCTGCAGCGCCCGCAGCGCCGTGAGCCCGTCCGGATCGCCGCGCATGATCACGGTGTTGCCCCCCGCGCCGCGCGCCGGCGGGCTGGAGTCCAGGGCGCCGGCCCCTGCGGCGTCTTGTCAGGCGGGTTCATGCTGCGACCATACCAGAAGCGCGTTATCTTGCGCGCCCCAAGGAGCCAGCCGACCACATGCACCCGACCCGCCATCCGGACCGCTTCGTCGACCGTCACATCGGGCCCCAGACCAAGGCCGTCGAAGAGATGCTCGCCGTGCTCGGCCTCGGAAACCTCGACGAGCTCATCGACAAGACGGTGCCCGCCTCCATCCGGCTCCAGCGCGCGCTCGACCTGCCGGCCGGCCGCTCGGAGTTCGGCCTCCTCCGCGAACTGGAGGAGATCGCGGCGAAGAACCAGGTCTTCCGCAGCTACCTTGGCATGGGCTACTCCAACACGGTCACGCCGCCGGTGATCCTGCGCAACATCCTCGAAAATCCGGGATGGTATACGCAGTATACTCCTTACCAGCCGGAGATCGCCCAGGGCCGGCTGGAGGCGCTGCTCAACTACCAGCAGATGGTCGAGGACCTGACCGGCCTCCCCGTCGCCAACGCCTCGCTGCTCGACGAGGCGACCGCCGCCGCCGAGGCGATGACCATGTTCCACAACATCGCCCCCAGCGGCGGCAACGTCTTCTTCGTCGCGCAGGACTGCCATCCGCAGACCATCGAGGTGGTGCGGACGCGGGCGGCGCCGTTCGGCATCGAGGTCGTCAAAGGCGATCCGGCGGCCTTCGACTTCGCCGGGCACAAGCTCTTCGGCGCCCTCCTCCAATACCCGGCGACCGACGGCGCCATCCGCGATCCCCGCGCCTTCATCGAAAAGGCGCACGCGGCCGGCGCGCTGGTGGTGGTGGCGGCGGACCTCCTCGCGCTGACGCTCCTGGCGGCGCCGGGAGAGCTGGGCGCGGACTGCGCCGTCGGCTCCTCGCAGCGCTTCGGCGTGCCGCTCGGCTACGGCGGCCCGCACGCGGCCTTCTTCGCCACCCGGCAGGACTACGTCCGCCACATGCCCGGGCGCATCATCGGCGTCTCCATCGACGCGCAGGGCAAGCGCGCGCTGCGCATGGCGCTGCAGACCCGCGAGCAGCACATCCGGCGCGAGAAGGCGACCTCGAACATCTGCACCGCGCAGGCGCTGCTCGCCATCATCTCCTCGATGTACGCCGTCTACCACGGGCCGCGCGGCCTCAAGGCCATCGCGCAGCACGTGCACGGGCTGACCGCCCAGCTGGCCCGCGGACTCGCCGCGCTGGGCTTCTCGCTGCGCCACGAGACGTTCTTCGACACCCTGGCTGTCCAGGTCGAGCCGCAGCAGCTGGGGGGCATCTTCGTCGCCGCCGAAGCGCGCCGGATGAACTTCCGCCGCCTCGACGGGCAGACCATCGGCGTCTCCCTCGACGAGACGGCCACGCAGGAAGACCTCTACGACATCCTCGCCGCCTTCGCCGGCGCCCGCACCGTCCCCGATCTCACCGCCGACGAAGGCACCCGGCTGCCCAAGCCGCTCTTGCGCCAGAGCGGCTACCTCTCGCACCCGGTCTTCAACACCCACCACAGCGAGACCGAGATGCTGCGCTACCTGCGCCTGCTCGAGTCGCGCGATCTCTCGCTGACCCGCACCATGATCCCGCTCGGCAGCTGCACCATGAAGCTCAACGCCACGGCGGAGATGCTGCCCGTCACCTGGCCGGCCTTCTCGCGGCTGCATCCCTTCGCGCCCCGGGCGCAGGCGGCGGGCTACACCCAGATCTTCCAGGAGCTGGAGCAGATGCTCGCCGAGATCACCGGCTTCCCCGGCGTCTCGCTGCAGCCCAACTCCGGCGCGCAAGGCGAGTACGCCGGCCTGCAAGCGATCAAGGCCTTCCACGAGTCGCGCGGAGAGGGGCACCGCAACGTCTGCCTGATCCCGCAGTCGGCGCACGGCACCAACCCGGCCAGCGCCGCCATGGTGAATTACCGGATCGTGGTCATCAAGACCGCCGAGGACGGCAACGTCGACCTGGCGGATCTGGAGAAGCGCGCCGCCGAGCACTCGAAAGATCTGGCCGCGCTGATGATCACCTATCCCTCCACCCACGGCGTCTTCGAGGAGGAGATCCGGCACATCTGCGAGGTGGTGCACCAGCACGGCGGGCAGGTCTACATGGACGGCGCCAACATGAACGCGCAGGTCGGCCTCTGCCGGCCGGGCGACTTCGGGCCCGACGTCTGCCACCTCAATCTGCACAAGACCTTCTGCATCCCGCACGGCGGCGGCGGTCCCGGCATGGGGCCCATCTGCACGGCGAAACACCTCGCGCCTTTCCTGCCCGGGCATCCGGTGGTCCGCACCGGCGGCGAGAAGGCCACCGGGCCGGTGAGCGCGGCGCCGTGGGGCAGCGCCAGCATCCTCCTCATCAGCTGGGCGTATATCAAGATGATGGGCGCGGCCGGCCTCACCCAGGCGACCAAGGTCGCCATCCTCAACGCCAACTACATCGCCCGCCGCCTCGACGAGAGCTTCCCCGTCCTCTACAAGGGCAAGCACGGCTTCGTCGCGCACGAGTGCATCGTCGACCTGCGCAAGGTGAAGCGCGACGCCGGCATCGAGGTGGACGACGTCGCCAAGCGGCTGATGGACTACGGCTTCCACGCGCCGACGACGTCGTTCCCGGTCATCGGCACCCTGATGATCGAGCCCACCGAGAGCGAGCCCAAGGCGGAGCTCGACCGCTTCTGCGAGGCGATGATCGGCATCCGCGCCGAGATCCGCGAGGTCGAGACCGGCAAGGCACCGCGGGACAAGAACGTGCTCAAGGGCGCGCCGCACACCGCCGAGGTGCTGACCGCGGACGCCTGGGACCGCCCCTACTCGCGCCAGCACGCGGCCTACCCGATGGCCTGGGTCCGCTCGCACAAGTTCTGGCCGTCGGTCGGGCGCCTCAACCACGTCTACGGCGACAAGAACCTCGTCTGCTCCTGTCCGCCCATCGAGGCTTACGAATAGGCGCCTGCCGCGGCGTGTTACGATCGCTGCATGCGCGATCGCATCCGCCAGAACCGGGCCCTCTTCGAGCGCGCCGTCCTCGCCTTCATCCTCCCTGGCGTCGCCGGCGCCATCAACGCCAGCGGCTTCTTCGCGGTCGGCCTCTACACTTCGCACATGACCGGCCACGTCGGCCGCATCGGCGATGAGCTGGCCTCCGGCCACTTCTGGCTCGCCACCCGCGCCATGATCTGGGTGGCGTCGTTCTTGTGCGGCGCCATGATCGCGACGTTCCTTGTCCTCTACGGCAAGCGCCACGACCGCCGGCCCTGGTGGCGCCCGCTCCTGCTCGAGTGCGTCCTGCTCTTCGTCTTCGCCACCGTCAGCGTCGGCGCCGAACACCGCGCGCACGTCAACAGCCTGCAGATGACCGCGCTGCTCTGCTTCGCCATGGGCCTGCAGAACGCGCTCGTCACCAAGCTCTCCGGCGCCCGCATCCGGACCACGCACATGACCGGCGTCACCACCGACGTCGGCATCGAGATCGCGCGGGCCCTCGACCTCTGGCACCAGCGCACCCACGGGCTCGGTCTCGCCGACAGGCTCGGGGAGCTTCCGTCGCTGCGCCGCTCCCCGGAGTTGAAGGCGCTGCGGATGCACATCGCCGTGCTCGGGTCGTTCCTGGTCGGCGCCACCGTCGGGCCCGCCTGCTACCTCCTCGTCGGCCACATCGCCATGCTGGTCCCCTGCGCCATGCTGGCCGCGCTCGCCGCCTTCGACGGCGTCGTCGGCCTCACCGGCAAGACGGTCGGTCAACCGGCCGACGCACAGCTCCAGACGCCGGCGTAGGCCGCTGGTCGAGGCCGGGGGCTGCCCAACGCTGCTCGCGGCTGCTTCCCTGCTCGGCGGCGGGCTGGAGCTGAACAAACGTGCAGGGGAAAGGCCCGGCTGCTGGCCACGAGGTCCAGTCGGTCGGCCTTTCCTGAAAGATTTCAGCAAGGAAAAGTTGCATCCAGTACACCCGGCCCGTCATGCTGCGCCCATGCTGGACGACGGGCTGCGGACACTCATCGCTTTGCATGGGGTCGGTGAGACTCGCAGTGGCGGCATCCTCATCGTCGACGACGAGCGGCCGAACCTCACGGTGCTGCGCAACTTTCTCGAGGCGGGATACCGCGTCCTCGAGGCGCAGTCGGGGGCCGAGGCCTTGGCCATCGCCAAGGTCGAAGACCTGGACGTGGTCATCACCGACCAGCGGATGCCGGAGATGTCCGGCGTCGAGCTCCTCGAGCACCTGCGCGACCTGAAGCCCGACGTCGCCGGCATCGTGCTGACCGGCTTCACCGATCCGCCCGCGCTCATCTCCGCCATCAACCGCGCCCGCGTCTTCCGCTTCCTCAAGAAGCCCTGGCAGCCGGACGACGTCCTCGAGGCGGTGCGGCAGGCCTCCGAGCACGTCTACCAGACCCGCGCCATCCAGAGGCTGGTGGCCATGCTCGCCAAGCGCACCGCCGAGCTGGACACCTCGCTCGCCGAGGTGCGCAAGACCCAGCGCCAGCTGCTCCACCTCGAGCGCCTCTCCACCATGGGGCGCCTCGCCACCGGCGTCATCCACGACCTGCGCAACCTCATGGTCAGCCTCGGCTACATCGACAGCGTCCTGCAGCAGCGCCAGGTCGCCGCCGACGTGCAGGAGAGCGTCAAGGTCGGCATGCAGGGCGTCGACAACCTCATCCACACGCTCGAGTCGCTGCACCAGTTCGCGCGGGGCGGCGGGCTGCACCTCGAGAAGGCCAACATCGCCGCCGCGCAGGTGGTGCAGGACGCCATCGCCATCTCGCGGATGGACCTGAACTACCGCATGCACAAGGTCGGCGTGCACATCGCCGAAGGCCTGCCGCTGGTGAGCGGCGACCGGCAGAAGCTCACCCAGGTGCTGGTCAACCTGGTGCGCAACGCGCTGCAGGCGACCGCGCAGTGGCGCCAGGTGAACATCGAGGCGACGCGCGTCAACGGCCACGTCATCTTCGCCGTCGAGGACGAGGGACCCGGCGTCCCTCCCGAGATCCGCGACAACCTCTTCAAGCCGTTCGTCTCCAGCAAGGGAGAGGGCGGCATGGGCATGGGCCTCTACATGGCCAAGCTCATCGTCGATTCGCACGCGGGTGAAATCACGGTTCTGGATCGGCCTCAGGGGGGAGCGCGCTTCGAAGTGCGTCTGGCCGCAATAGAAGAAAAGGCCATATGACCGCATCGCTCCACCGAGTCCGCACCTATGAAGAGCTCGACGGCGCCCAGGGACGCGAAGTCTTTTTCCGACCCCAGCGCTACAGCGCCGCCGATCTGGCGCCGCTGAAGGCCACCGTCTCGATCCGGGCCGAGGGCGTGCAGCACCAATGCGCGCTCCTCGACGTCTCCCAGAGCGGCGTCGCCTTCGAGTGCCCGCCCGGGCTGCGGGTGGCGGTGGGCGATCGTCTCGCCGAGATGGCGGTGGCCTTCGACGAGCACGAGCCCTACCGAGGGGAGGGCCGGGTCGGCTCGGTGCGCGACTCGCAAGGCGCCACCGTGGTCGGGGTGTCCTTCGAGGGGCCGCTCCTGCCCATCGACGAGGTGCTCAACCTGCGCGCCATCCGGTCGTTTGCGCCCCAGGGAGAGGTGCCGGCCGGGATCTGGCGCGCGCCCGGGAACGATCGCTACAAGGTGCTGGTCTCCGAGCTGCGCCTCTACCTGCAGGACGCAGAGCAGCAGTTGGCGCGCCTGGAGAAGGACCTGCCCTGGCACTTGCTCCACGGCGAGGGCTCGCCGGCGCGCACCGCGCTGATGGAGAAGCTGCGCACCACCGTGGTGGCCGACGTGGTCCGCGCCACCGAGGAGATCGACAGCGCGGTCCGCTCCTCCCCGCCCGCCCACGTGCCGGCGCTGGTGCACTGGTCGCGCCGGCACCTGCACGACTTCATGATGCTGGCCCCGGCGATGGCGCGCGCCTTCCAGAAGCCCTTCGGGTATCCGGGCGACTACGAAGTGATGCGCTTCATCTACGAGAAGCCCTTCGAGGGCCCCAACCTCTTCGCCAAGACCATCAGCCTCGCCTTCGACGAGACCAAGGCAGCGAAAGCGGTCCGCTACCGGAAGGACCTGGTCAAGCGCCAGATCGCCGGGCTCATCGAGGCGGGACGCCCGCTGCGCATCCTCGCCGTCGCCTGCGGACCCGCCCAGGAGATCGTCGAGCTCCTCCAGGAGACCACCGCGGAGCTGCCGCCCATCGAGATCGTGCTCTTCGACCAGGACAAGGGCGCCCTCGCCTGCGTCTACCGGCGCCTGGCGCCGCTGGTCGACGCCCGCCACCAGGGCCGGGTGAAGCTGGTCTACCTGCACGAGTCGATCAAGCGTCTGCTGCGCGACTCCGAGCTCTTCTCCTCCTTCGGGTCGTTCGACCTCATCTACTCGGTGGGGCTCTTCGACTACCTGCGGCCCACCACCGCGGTGGTGCTGGCCCGCAACCTCGAGGCCCGGCTGGTCCAGGGCGGCCGCCTGCTCATCGCCAACATGGTGCCGGACATGGCCAGCCGCTGGTACATGGAGCACCACCTCGACTGGTGGCTGATCCTGCGCTCGCGGCAAGAGCTGCTGGAGCTGGCCACCCGGGCCGCGCCCCACGCCCGCGTGCAGATCCTCGAGGAGGAGAGCGGCGTCAACCCGTTCGTGGAACTGGCGCGCGGGTGAACGAGCCGCTTCCCGCGCTCTTCGAGGAGCGGTGGTCGCGCTGGGTCCTGGACGGGAACCGGCGCCGGCTGCGCGCCGCGCTCTACATCGCCGCGGCGCTCTACGCCTGCTTCGGCGTGCTCGACTTCCTGGTGGCGCCGCGGTCGTCGCTGCCGCTCCTGTGGTCGACGCGCATCTTCGTCCTCGTCGCCACCGCGCTGATCTTCCCCCTCCTGCGCTCGTCGTTCTTCGTGCGGCACCCGGACCTGATCTCGGGTGGCTATACCGTCCTCGCCGCCGCCGGCATCGGCATCCTCACCGTGCCGATGGGCGGCCTCGCCTCCAACTACTACGCCGGCCTCTCGCTGGCGCTGATCGGCGCCGGCCTCCTCTTCGTCTGGAACGTGCGCACGGTGGTGATCTCGTACTCGCTGGTCCTCCTCTCCTTCCTGCTGCCGAATCTCATGGCGGGCACCATCGGCCGCATCTCCGAGGCGGTCTCCAACATCGCCTTCCTCACCGCCGCGGCGGTGGTGGCGGGCGCCGGCCAGGTGATGCTCTACCGCTCGCAGCGCGAGCAGGTGCTCAACCAGGTGCGCCTGGAGAGCACCAAGGCGTCGCTGGAGAAAGCCCACGAAGCGCTCAAGCAGCTGGACAGCTTCAAGTCGCAGCTCTTCGCCAACATCACCCATGAGTTCAAGACGCCGCTCGCCATGGTGCTGGCGCCCCTCGAGCTCATGCTGCAGGGCGAGATGGGCGAGCTGGACTCCGCGCACAAGACGACGTTCGAGTCGATGTTCCGCAGCGGGCTCAAGCTGCTCAAGATGATCGGCGACCTGCTCGACCTCTCGCGGCTGGAGGAGTCGAAGCTGCGCCTGAAGATCGCCGAGCACGATCTGGCGGAGTACCTGCGCGGGCTGGTGGCGCAGGTGCAGCCGCTCGCCGAGCGCAAGGGCATCGAGATGACGCTCGAGCTGGACCCAGCGTCGTGCATGGTCTGGTGCGACCTCGAGCGGATCGAGCGCGTCTTCCTGAACCTCCTCTCCAACGCGACCAAGTTCACGCCGCCCGGCGGCCACGTCCGCGTGCACCTGCGCGACCTGGGCGCCAGCGCCATGGTGACGGTCTCGGACGACGGGCCCGGCTTCCCGCCCGACAAGGCGCAGCAGATCTTCGAGCGCTTCTACCAGGTGGACATGGGCGGGACGCGGCGCTACGGCGGCACCGGCATCGGGCTGGCGCTGGCCAAGGAGATCGTCGAGCTGCACGGCGGGCGCATCTGGGCCGATTCCGGCGGCGGCGCGCGCTTCACCGTCGAGCTGGCCAAGGACCGCGAGCACTTCCGCCCCGACGTGCTGGAGCGGCGCGGGCCGGCGCGCGAGATGGCCTCGGGCTCGCGCGCCGACGACCGCGGGCTGATGGACTTCACCGTGCAGATGGCGGCGCGCGACGAGTACCGGCTGCTCGACATCGCCGAGGCCACCGAGCGGCGCGTCTCGCTGCGCGACACCGACGAGCACTTGCGCGCCCACGTGGCGCTGGTGGTCGACGACACGCCGGACATCATCCGGCTGGTGCACACCTCGCTGCGGACGCACTTCAAGGTGATCTCGGCGGAGGACGGGCTCAAGGGCCTGGAGATGGCCCTGCGGGAGCGGCCCTCGCTGGTGGTGGCCGATCTGATGATGCCCGGCATCGACGGGCTCGAGCTGACCCGGCGGCTTCGCGCCGACGAGACGACCCGGCACATCCCGGTGCTCATGCTGACGGCGCGGGGCGATCTCGACGACCGCGTCGCCGGCCTGGAGACGGGTGTCTCCGCCTATCTGGCCAAGCCCTTCTCGCCGCGCGAGCTGCTCACCACGGCGCGGGCGCTGGTGCAGGCACAGGCGACCACGGCGGACATCGTGCTCACCCAGCGGATGGATTCGCTGGAGACGGTGGCGGCCGGGCTGGCCCACGAGATCAACAATCCGCTCAATTACCTGAAGAATGCGCTGGCCCGGGTGCGCATCGACGCGCAGGCGCTCATCGATGGGAAGGTCGAGGACCTGCCGCGGACCTCCGCCCGGATGCGCGAGCTGTTCGACATCGCCGAGAGCGGCATCAAGCGCATCACCGGGACGGTGGAGCTGATGAGCAACTACGGCCGCGCCGGGTATTCGCGGCAGATGCGGCCGCACGACGCCTTCGCCGCCGTGCGCGACGCGGTGGCGCTGGTCCTGCCGGCGACGGGCCGCTCCGTCCGCGTCGAGACCGACCTGGTCGGCGACGGATCGGTGGAGTGCGTTCCGGAGGAGTTCAACCAGGTGGTCAGCAACCTGGTGCAGAACGCCATCGAGGCCTCGCCGGAGGTGGGCGGCCTGGTGCGGGTGCGCGGCGCCGTCGAAGGCGAAGTGGTGGTGCTGCGCGTGAAGGACAACGGGCCGGGCGTCAAGCAGGAGGACATCTCGCGCATCTTCACGCCCTTCTTCACCACCAAGGGCGCGGGCCGCGGCATGGGTCTCGGGCTGACCATCGTCTGGCGCGTGGTGCAGAGCCTGGGCGGCACCCTGGAGGTGCTGCCCGGCCCGGGCGCCGAGTTCGTCCTCCGGCTGCCTCGCAAGCAGCCCCGGCTGCGGGCCGTCTCTTAGTCGAGGCGCTCCGCGGTCTGAGCGCACCCGACGCGTGAGACCGCGGCTTCAAGCGCACCGCGGAGGCGCGGAGACCGCGTTGGCCGGTCCACCAACCAAAACAACTCCGCGTCCTAGCGGCTCCGCGGTGCGCTTTGAAGCCGCCTAGTTTTGTTTCTTCGCCAGCAGCGAGATCTTGTTCTTGGCGGCGAGGACCTGGGCGCGGAGGACGTCGGCCTGGCGGGCGAGGTCCTCCATGTCCAGCTCGACCGCGCTGCGCCCGATGTCCGCCGCGTCGTCGGCCACCTTCTGCATGCGCTCCTGCACGGCCTCGAGCTGGAAGTTGCCCTCCTTGAGCAGCTCCTGCACTTCCTTGGCCATTTGACCAAGGCCGCCCATCCGCTGCAGCACCTGGGCAAACTGCGCCCTGCGGTTGGCGATCTCCTCGGCCCGGGCCATCAGGGCCGCGGCGTCGGACTCCTGCTTGATGCGCGCCGACTGGACCGCCGCCACCAGCTTCTGCACCTGGGCGTTGATGCGGTCCTGGCTCTCGGCGGCGCGGGAAAGCGCCTCGGTGGCCCGCTCGAGATTCTTCTCGGTGTTGAGCTTCACGTGGGCCGCCTGCGCGGCCAGATCCTCGAAGCGCCGCAGCTCGTGTTCCAGCGCCAGCGCCGCCTCGGAGAGATCGCTCGGCTTGTCCGCCTTGGTCATTTGACCAAATTACCCGAGCGGGCGCCGGCCGTCGCCTGCGCAGGCGCCACGGAGTCAGCTGCTGAGCGGGCGGAAACGGCGCTGAGCGATGGGGCCGCCTTGGTCAATGGACCAAGAAGCTCACCGCTGACCCACGAAGCGGGCCCGACGTTTGGGGACCACTGCGCAGTTCCCGGACCTCCAGCAAAAGTCGAAGGGCGACGTTCCACCTCGCTCACCAGCACCAACACGACGTCGGCCACGAACGAGGACGAGCGCGAGCACGTCTGTACATTGATGGGCCTGCCCCTGGCCGACCCCTAGCCGCAGCCGTGGGAGTTACTGGAGAGGAAGGTGGCGAGGCCCTGGCAGGCGGCGGTGTGGAACGCGCCCTGCACCCGGTCGCCGCTGTCGAAGACGAGGTCGTAAGTGCCGGCGTAGGCGCCGTTGGCGTTGCCGGTCAGGGTGACGGTGCCGGAGACGGCGGTGGCCGACTGGGCCGCGATCTCCTTGCAGGAGGCGTCGTTGACGCCGAAGCTGGCCACGGCGAAGTGCGCGGGCGGACTTCCGCTGCCGACGGTGAAGAGGAGGTAGGTCGCCGTCCCGGAAGGCACCTCGATGGCGCCGGTGGCGGCGTTCACGTCGGCGAGGAAGAGGACCAAGGAGCGCGAGCTCTTCGGCTCCAGGTTGGCGGCGAGCCTGGTGCAGAGCGTGCCGGCGTCGGAGAGGATGATGGCCGCGGCCGACGCGGTCCCGGAGGCGAAGACGACCGTGGCGGGCGAGGAGACGGCGTCGAGGGGCCGCAGCGTCTGGCCGTGGATGGTGCCCGCGAACGTGGCGCTCGAGCCCCCGCCTCCACAGGCAGCGATCGCGAGCAGCGGGACAAGGCAGGATGGGGGCATGCGCGGTCCCTCCGGTCGGGAGGGCGAAGGAATCGCCACCGCTCGCGACCCGGGAGCGAGTGTCCTGCGCAACGCGCCGGCAAGGAAGCTCTTTTGCCTAACTCCCTCCTGCGGCGCGGCTTCGCGACCCTGCCCGGGCCAGCGCGAAGTCGATGACCCGCGCCTCCAGCGACTCGCCGGTCAGGCGATCGATCTCGACCAGGCCTGTCGGGCTGGTCACGTTGACCTCGGTGAGCCGGCCGCCGATGACGTCGATGCCCACGAACCAGAGCCCGTGCGCGCGCAGCTCGGGCGCGAGGCGGCGGCAGATCTCGCGGTCCCGCGCGGTGAGGGCGGAGGCCGCCGCGCTGCCGCCCGAGGCAAAGTTGGCCCGCAGCTCGCCTTGCGCCGGCACCCGCAGCACGGCCCCGATCGGCTCGCCGTCGAGGACGATGATCCGCTTGTCTCCTTCGCGCACCGCCGGCAGGTACGCCTGCGCCATCACCGGAACGCGCCCTCCGTGGGTCGAGGTCTCGAGCAGGGCGGAGAAGTTGGGATCGTCCCGCCGCACCCGCAGCACCCCCAGCCCCCCGTAGCCATCGAGCGGCTTGACCACGCAGTCGCCGCCGTGCGCCTCGACGAAGCCCCGCAGCCGCGACAGCTCGCGGGTCACCAGCGTCGGCGGGACCAGCTCGGGAAAGCGCAGCGCGAAGAGCTTTTCGTTGGCGGCCCGCAGCCCCGCCGGATGGTTGATCCAGAGCGGGCCCGGCGCCAGCTCCGCCAGCAGCGTGGCGGTGAGAAAATCGCCGTCGACGGGCGGGTCCTTGCGGAGGAAGAGCACGTCCAGCTCGGCCAGCGGCGCATCGGAGTCGGCCAGCACGCGAAAGTGCGCTCCCGGCTGCCGCGCCGCCTCCAGCGTCCGCATGCGCGCGTGGGCGCCGCCTTCGAAGAAGAGCCACTCTTGCCGGAGCTCGCGCACCTCCAGCCCGCGCCGCTGGCACTCGAGCATCAGGGCAAAGGTCGAGTCGTGGTCGACCCGCAGCGTCTCGATCGGATCCATGAGAAAGCCGATGCGCATGGTCAAAGCTGTGGCGCGGGCGGCCCGGCGGCCAGCGCTTGGTCATTTGACCAAATGCCTCCGGCGTCCCGTTAGAATGCCCCATGCCCGACGACACGAGCGACGTGCTGGAAGCCAACACCGCCTTCTATGCCGCCTTCGCGCGGCGGGATGCGGTGGCGATGGACGATCTCTGGGCTCGCGAGTCCCGGGTCGCCTGCCTGCACCCCGGCTGGGAGCCGCTGCTCGGCCGGGATGCCGTGCTCATGAGCTGGAGACGGATCCTGCTCACCGGCGGCGCTCCGCCGTCGATCCGCTGCGAGCAGCCCCAGGCATACCTGGCGGGCGAGGCCGCCTGGGTCATCTGCGCCGAGGTGGTGCCGGGCGGCGTCCTGGCGGCCACCAACGTCTTCGTGCGCGAGCGCGGAAAGTGGCGGCTTGCCCACCACCATTCTTCGCCCCTGCCACCCCGCGAGCGCGCACCCGAGAGCGGCGGCGGCCTGCCGAACTAGCCGGACCGCCCGGCACAAGCCCGACACCGGGCACCTCACCGGGCACCTCTACGAGGACGAGGACGAGGACGGGTCCGAGCTGAGCGGCACTGCCTTCAGGCAGGCTTGAGGAAGAGGGCGCCCAGGGGCGGGAGCTGGAGCTCGAGGGACTGCTCCCGTCCGTGGCTGGGGATCGGCTGCGCCTGCACCGCGCCCCAATTGCCGACGCCGCTGCCCCCATAGATGGCGGCGTCGCTGTTGAGCAGCTCGCGCCATTCGCCGCCGCGGGGAACGCCGACGCGATATCCCGCCCGCAGGACCGGCGTGTAGTTGAGCACGACCAGCACCGGCTCGCCGTGGCGATCCTTGCGCAGGTAGCTGGTGACGCTCTGATTGGAATCATTGGCATCCACCCATTCAAACCCCGACGCCTCGGTATCGAGCTGGTGCAAGGCCGGCTCGCGCCGGTAGAGCTCGTTCAGGTCGGCCACCAGCCGCTGCAGCCCGCCGTGCCGCGGCTCGGCGGTGAGGTGCCAGTCGAGGCTGGACTCGTGGCTCCATTCCCGCACCTGGCCGAACTCACAGCCCATGAAGAGCAGTTTCTTGCCCGGCAGCGACCATTGATTGCAATAGAGCAGGCGCAGGTTGGCGCATTTCTGCCAGGCGTCGCCGGACATCTTGGCCAGCAGCGAGCCCTTGCCGTGCACCACCTCGTCGTGGCTGAGCGGCAGGACGAAGTTCTCGTGGAAGGCATAGAGGCCGCGAAAGGTCAGCGCGTGGTGGTGGAAGCGGCGGTGCACCGGGTCGTGGTGCAGGTAATCGAGGGTGTCGTGCATCCAGCCCATGTCCCACTTGAAGCCGAAGCCCAGCCCGCCCAGCCAGAGCGGCCGCGAGACGCCCGGCCACGAGGTCGATTCCTCGGCATAGGTCTGCACCCCCTGCTCGCGGCCGTAGACCTCGAGGTTGAGGCGCTGGAGGAGGTTGATGGCCTCGAGGTTCTCGCGCCCGCCGTGGATGTTGGGAACCCATTCGCCCTGCTTGCGCGAATAGTCGCGGTAGAGCATCGAGGCGACCGCGTCCACCCGCAGCGCGTCGGCGTGATAGCGGTCGACCCAGAACAGGGCGCTGGAGAGCAGGAAGCTGCGCACCTCGTGGCGGCCGTAATTGAAGATCGAGCTCTTCCAGTCGGGATGAAAGCCTTCGCGCGGGTCAGCGTGTTCGTAGAGCGCGGTGCCGTCGAAGTTGGCGAGGCCAATCTCGTCGGAAGGAAAATGCGACGGCACCCAGTCGAGGATGACGCCGATGCCAGCCTGGTGGAGCTGGTCGATCAGGTACATCAGATCCTGCGGCGTCCCGTACCGGCTGGAGGGCGCGAAGTAGCCGGTGGTCTGGTATCCCCAGGATCCATAGAAGGGATGCTCCATCAGCGGCAGGAACTCGACGTGGCTGAAGCCCAGCCGCTTGAGGTATTCGCAGAGCGGAGCCGCCAACTCGCGGTACGAGAAGGGGCGGTTGCCCTCTTCCGGAACCCGGCGCCACGAGCCGAGGTGCAGCTCGTAGATGGAGATGGCCGCATCCAGCGCGCCGCGCTCCCCGCGCTCCGCCAGCCAGCGCGCGTCGCCCCAGCGGTAGTCGAGATCCCACACCACCGAGGCGGTGCGCGGCGGCGTCTCGGCGTGGAAGGCGAGTGGGTCGGCCTTGTCGACGCGATATCCGGTCCGCGATTCGATGTGGAACTTGTACTTGGCCCCCTTCCCGACGCCTTTGACGAATCCTTCCCAGATGCCCGACATCCCCCGCGCCTGCAGCGCCTGGGTGCTCTTGTCCCAGCCGTTCCAGTCGCCGATGACGTGCACGCTCTTCGCGTTGGGGGCCCAGACCGCGAAGGCCGTCCCGCCCTCGACCAGGTGAGCGCCCAGGTGCTCGTAGAGCCGGAGCTGCGATCCTTCGTTGAAGAGATGGAGGTCGTCGTCCGAGAGCAAGGAGCGCATTGTCGGCAAAGTATGGATCCGCCTTGGGCGAGGCGCGACAGCCTTCGCGCACGGCTGCTCACCAGCCGCCGTTCCGCCTATTTGGTCAAATGACCAAGAGCGAGCAGCCAGGCGAACACAGGGACCAGCGCCGCGCTCCCCGCCAGCGCCGCCTGCCCCGGCCGGCTCCGCAGGCGGGGTAGACGCGACAAGAGCAGGCCCAGCAGCAGGCCTGCCGCGAAGCCGCAGAGGTGTCCGGCCAGATCCGCCCGCGTCGAGGAGCCGAGAAAGCCGAGCAGCGCGAGGCCCGCCCCGAGGGGAACCCAGGCGCGCCGGCGGGAGTCGGGATCGGCCGCCTGCAGCGCCGCCAGCGCCGCCAGGGCGCCGAACACCGCCGTCGAGGCGCCCACCGAGGCGAAGTGGTGCCGCATCATCTCCGCCGCGGCGGCGGTGCCCAGCGCGCCGGAGAGAAGCACTGCCCAGGCGGCGAGCCCGGCGCCGATCCTGCGCGCCAGCAGCGTCAGCAGCAGTCCGCCCAGGAGGGCGTTGCCCACCGCGTGGCCCGCGTCCGCGTGCAGGGTCAACGCCGTCACCGTGCGCCACCACTCGCCCCGCAGGATGCTGGCCGCCTCGGCGCTGCCGCGCACGAACCAGCGGCTGTCGGATTCGGGGCCGGTCCAGATCTGCAGCGCCAGCAGCGCGAGGCCGAAGACGAGGCCGGCGAGGATTCCCGCGGAGGGCGCCGGCTCCTCGCGCGGCGGCCGCAGCGGCGGCGGGTTCTCGCGCTCGAAGGCGGCGACCGCGGCCTCGGCGCGCACCGCGTCGTCGTCGCTGGCGATGACCAGCGCCCACTGGTCGTCGCCCACCGAGCGCAGCTCGTGCGGGATGCCCTCCTGGTCGAGCACCAGCGAGAGATCCATCGCCCGCCGGAAGGCGGGCACCAGGCGGAGCAGCACGGCGGGAGCTTACGGCGCGCACGGACGCCGCGCCCGCGCAATCGCCCCTGTGGTAGGAGAGCCGCCCATGGGCACCCTCGATCCGAAGCAGGCGCTGCGCTCGTCCGCGGGCATCTGGGACGACCAGATCCTGCCCGCGCTGCACGCGTACATCCGCATCCCCAACAAGTCCCCTGCCTACGAGCCGAAGTGGCAGGCGAACATGGACCGCGCGGTCGCGCTCATCGAGAGCTGGTGCCAGCGGCAGCCCATCGCGGGGCTCACCGTCGAGGTGGTGCGGCTGCCCGGGCGCACGCCCGTCATCCTCATGGAGATCCCCGGCACGGGGCCCGACACGGTCCTGCTCTACGGCCACCTCGACAAGCAGCCCGAGATGACCGGCTGGCGCGAGGGCCTCTCGCCCTGGGAGCCGGTCCGCGAGGGCGACCGGCTCTACGGACGCGGCGCCGCCGACGACGGATATGCGGCGTTCGCCTCGCTGGCCGCGCTGCAGCTGGTGCAGGAGCAGAAGCTTCCGCACGCGCGCTGCGTGGTGCTGATCGAGGCGGGCGAGGAGAGCGGCTCGCCGGACCTGCCCGCGTACATCGAACACCTCACCGCGCGCATCGGGACGCCCTCGCTGGTCATCTGCCTCGACTCGGGCTGCGGCAACTACGACCAGCTGTGGATGACCACCTCCCTGCGCGGGATCATCGCCGGAAACCTGCGCGTCGAGATCCTCACCGAAGGCGTCCACTCCGGCGACGGCAGCGGCGTGGTGCCGTCGAGCTTCCGCATCCTCCGGCAGCTCCTCTCGCGCCTCGACGATGAGGACACCGGCGAGGTCAAGCTCGCCGGCCTGCACGTCGAGGTCCCCCGCGAGCGGCTGGAGCAGGCCAAGGCCACCGCGCAGGCGCTGGGCGACGAGCTCTTCGCCCGCTTCCCCTGGGTGAAGGGCGCCGGACCGGTGACGCACGATCCGGTGGCGCTGGTGCTCAACCGGACCTGGCGCCCTGCCCTCTCCATCACCGGCATCGAGGGGCTGCCCGCGCTGGGCAGCGCCGGCAACGTGCTGCGGCCCTACACCGCCTGCAAGATCTCGCTGCGGATTCCCCCGCGGCTCGATCCTGCCGTGGCGACGCGGCTGGTGAAAGTCGCGCTGGAGAAAAATCCGCCCTACGGCGCCAAGGTGACCTTCGAAGGCGAGAAGGCCTCGACGGGCTGGGACGCGCCGCCCCTCGCCCCCTGGCTCGCGCAGGCGGTCGCGCGCGCGTCGGCCGGGTGCTTCGGCAAGCCGCCCATGGCCTTCGGCGAGGGCGGCACCATTCCCTTCATGGGCATGCTCGGCGAGAAGTTCCCGCAGGCGCAGTTCCTCATCACCGGCGTGCTCGGTCCGGCGAGCAATGCGCACGGGCCCAACGAGTTCCTGCACGTGCCCACCGGCGTCAAGCTCACCGCCTGCGTGGCGAGCGTGCTGGCGGATCATTTCTCCCGGAGCCGTTGAAGGTCAGCGGCGCGAGCCGCCGCGCATCAACTGCTGCACCGCCTCGATCAGCCCCTCCTGCGAGAGGCGGTACATGCGGAAGACGCGCCGGATGACCTCGGCGGTGCCGAACCACGAGCTCTCCCGCTCCGGGTTGAGCCAGGCGGCGTGGGGGAAGTGTTGGGCAAGGTGCGCGAGCCAGGCGAGACCGGGCGCCCCCGAGTCCTCGGTCCAGCTCCAGCGCGAGCCCGCCGACTGCAGCTCCCACGGGCTCATCGATGCGTCGCCGACGACGATCAGGCGCCAGGAGGGATCGCACTCCCCCAGGAGCTGCAGGACGTCGACGCCGCGGCTGAGCGCCGCGCTCTGGTAGACGCGGCCGTAGATGCAGTTGTGGAAGTAAAAGGTCCGCAGCTCCTTGAAGTGGGTGGCGCGCTTCGCCGCCGAGAAGAGCCGCTCGCACACCTCGGCGTGCGGGTCCATCGAGCCGCCCACGTCGAGGAGCAGGAGCACGCGCAGGTTGGATCGGCGCGGCGGGCGCAGCTTGATGGACAGCTCGCCGCCGTCGCGGGCGGTCTGGTCGATGGTGCCCTCGATGTCCAGCTCGTCGAGCGCCCCCTCGCGGACGAAGGCCCGCAGCCGCCGCAGCGCCACCTCGATGTGCCGGGTGTCGAGGGTGACGTCGGAGCGCAGGTCCCGGAAGCGCCGCTCGCCGGCGACCTCGAGAGCGCCGCGGCCGCCGGGCGCCTCGCCGACCTTGATGCCGGCGGGGTTGGTTCCCCCGGCGCCGTGCGGCGAGGTGCCGCCGGTGCCGACCCACTTGTTGCCGCGATCGTGACGCCCGCGTTGCTCGGCGAGCCGCTGCCGCATCTGTTCGCGGACCTCGTCGAGGTTCATCCTCTTGAGGAGTTGCTGCTCTTCGTCGGTGAGCTGCCGCTTCGCGGCCGGGTCCTGCAGCCAGCGCATCAGCTCCTCGGTGAGCGCGATGGCCTCGTCGGGGACGCCGTGGAAGTGGTGGGCGAAGGCGCGGTCGAAGCCGTCGAGGTCCTGCTCGCGGTGCACGCAGAGGGCGCGGGCCATCTCGTAGAACCCGTCGAGGGTGCCCTTGCCGAGGCCGAGCCCGAGCGCCTGCGCCAGCGAGACCGACTCGTGCAAGCCGACCTTCACGCCCCGCTCGCGCAGCGCGTAGAGGAACTCGACGAACACCTCAGCGCCCTCTCCTGGTCGTTTGACCAGAGGACTCCGGCCGGGGGCGCCGCCTCTTGGTCATTTGACCAAATCGCTCAGGCATGGGGACGCCGCCCGCGGTGCGCCGCCTCGGCGAAGGCGATCAGATCCTGCTCGCGCTTGAGGAGCGCGCCGAGGAAGGGCATCCCCGCCTCCAGCTCGACGCTGGCGATGCCGGCGCGGCGCAGGACCGCGATCCAGTCGATCAGTTCGCTGGTGGAGGGCCGCTTGCGCAGGCCTTCGGTGTCGCGGATGGCGAAGAAAGCGCGCAGCGCCTGGTCGAGCAGCTTCTGCTCCAGGTCGGGATGGTGGACGCGGACGATGCGCGCCATCAGCTCCCGGTCGGGGAACTCGATGAAGTGGAAGACGCAGCGGCGCAAGAAGGCGTCGGGCAGCTCCTTCTCGGCGTTGGAGGTGATGACGACGACGGGGCGCTTGCGGGCGGCGATCTCGTCGCCGGTCTCGCCGACCACGAAGCGCATGCGGTCGAGCTCGTGCAGCAGGTCGTTGGGAAATTCCAGGTCGGCCTTGTCGACCTCGTCGATGAGCAGCACCACCCGCTCCTCCGCGGCGAAGGCCTTCCCCAGCGGGCCGTACTTGATGTAGCGGCGGATGTCCTTCACGTCGCCCTCGCCGAAGCGCGAGTCGTAGAGGCGCTGGACGGTGTCGTAGACATAGAGGCCGTCCTGCGCGCGGGTGGTCGACTTCACCGGCCAGTGGATGAGGGGAAAGCCCAGGCCAGCTGCAATGGCCTCGGCGAGCTGGGTCTTGCCGGTGCCGGGCTCGCCGCGCACCAGCAGGGGCCGCTCCAGCGCCAGCGCGCAGTTGACCGCCGACTCCAGCGCCGACGAGGTGAGGTACTGCCCGGTGCCGCGAAACTTCCGGAAGTCCGTGCTCACAGGTTCACCAGCCGTTCGCTGAGGTCCCAGAGGCGCTGCGCCGCCGCGCCGTCGAGCGCCCGGGAAGAAGGCCGCGTCTCGCGGCGGTTGACGAAGTAGCTGCCGGTCACGCCTTCCACCTCTTTCGCCGTGGCCAGGTACACGGGGGTCTCCGCGCCGCGGGCCAGCGGGCTCCCGGACATGCCGGCGAAGCCGCCGCGCAGCAGCCTGGTGCCAATGACACCCGGGTGGAGCGCGTTGACGGTGGCCTTCTTCTGCCGCTGGGCCAGGGCCCGGGTGAAGAGCAGGTTGGCCAGCTTGGACTGCGCGTAGGCGTCGTAGCCGGAGAAGCGCTTCTCGCCCATCAGATCGTCCCAGGCCATCTCGGCGCCGACGTGCACCTGCGAGCTGACATTGATGATGCGGGCGCCCGCCGCGAGCCCGGGCAGGACCAGGTGGGTGAGCAGGAAGGGCGCGAGGTGGTTGACCTGGAAGGTCGTCTCGAACCCGTCGGTGGTGGTCTGCCTTTCCTGAAGATAGACGCCGGCGTTGTTGATGAGGACCGCGATGCCCTCGGGCCACTGGCCCGCCGCGCGGCGCACGTCGGCGAGGGAGCCGAAGTCGCAGACCCAGATCCCGGCGGCGCCCACCTCCCGCGCCGCGCCTGCCGCCCGCTCCTCCGAGCGGCCATGCACGATGACGTGAGCGCCTCCCGCCGCCAGCTGCCGGGCTGTCTCCTTGCCGATGCCGTCGGAAGAACCGGTCACGAGGATCTTGGTCATTTGACCAAACACCTAACTCGCGGCCGCCCGCCGGGCCAGCCCTTTGCGGGGAGCCCCCCGGTGCGCGCGCCGCCTCTGGACACGGCTCAGCCTTCGGCCCGGTCCCCGGAGGGCGCGGCTCCGGCGCGCAGCCGCAGCGGCTCGATTTGGCCATTTGACCAAGAGAGGACCTCACCCTCGAGGAGCGGCTCCCGCCGTGCTCCGCCAAAGGGTCGCAAGGTCTCCTCCGGCCGCTCGCCTGCCGCGAGGACGGTGTCCACCGCCTGCAGCACCGCTGCCGACAGCCGCTCCGGATGCGGCGTCATCAGCACCAGGCCGCCCAGCCCGCGCGGCAGCGCCAGTCCGGCCGGATGGGGAGCGTCGGGGAAGAACTGGTGCGCATCGTCGATGACGATCCAGTGCGGCCGCCCCAGGCGCGCGCGCATCTCCTCGAGCCGGGGAAGGAGGGCGGCGAGAAAGGCCGGTCGGTCCCGCAGGGGCACGGCGGTCAGGCAGGCTGCCGCGTGCAGGTGCGGGCGCTGCAGGAGTTCCAGGATCTCGGAGACGCCGGGCGGCCATCCATCCGCACCGACATCGGCCACGCCTTCGACGCGCCGGCTGTCGACGACCAGGCAGCACTGGTAGCCCGCCGCCACCACCCGGGCCAGGAAGAGGGTGGCGGCGGTCGCCTTTCCGGAGGGGCCGGCGATCAGCACCCGCGCCGCGGGCGAGACCCGCAGCCCGGTGCCGTCGCGACGCTCGCCCAGCAGCAGCGCATGACGGGCCACCAGCACCGTGCGGAGATCTTCGTGCATGAGCCGGCCGATCAGCTCCTCGACCCCCTGCCCGCGCGGCTCGCGCAGGACCAGGTCCGCGCCGTCCTTCAGCGACCGGAGCGCGTTGGAGACCGCCACGCCGCACTGGCTCGCCGCCAGCATCGCCTCGTCGTTCTCGGCGTCGCCCACCGCCACCGTGTTGCGCAGGGACAAGCCCAGTTCGTCGAGCGCCGCCGCGAGCCCGCTGCGCTTGTCGACTCCCGGGGGCAGCAGCATCAATGCGCCCTTGTTGCGGACCACCTGCCGCGCGACACCGAGAGAGCGCAGGACCTCGACCACCGCGGCATGGTGCTGCTCGAGCGTGGAGACCACCGCCCGTCCCGCCGAGACCGGAATGCGGAGCTGGCGCAGCCGCTCGACCAGCCCGGCTGGGGGCGGGCCGGCGAGCGCCAGCTCCTCGCCGGTCTGCGGCCGGTAGAGCAGCGCTCCATTTTCCGCCACCACGCGGTCGAAGAGATCCAGCCTCGGGCAGACGCTCCTGAGATCCGGCAGCACGCGTCCCGTCACCAGGATGGTGCGCCGCCCGCTCTTGCGCAGGAGGGAGAGCGCGGCAAAGGTCTCCCTGCGCACCGCGCCTCCCGCCGCCAGGGTCTCGTCGTAATCCGCCGCCAGCGCGAGGTAGCGCATCGCCCAAATCTGCGGCGTCTCCCTCTGCGGCGGGAGCCGCCGTGCTCACTTCACCGAGGGAGGGCGCGAGGAGCACGGTCGCCCTGCGCCCTGGCGAGCACTCGACGCGCGTCCCAGGTTCGGCGCTCGCCTTGACCCGCCCGGTGCGGCGTGCCGGAATGGGCCGGCTGCAAGGAGGAATCATGGCCAGGCAAACCTCGAGGAAAAAGCCGTCGAAGACGAAGAAGCCGCCAACGAAGGTCAGGTCCGGGGCGCGCCGGCCACAGGCGAAAGCCTCCGCGTCCCGCACGTCCGCGCCACGCGCGCCTCCGCCCCCGCGCTGGAAGCCGCCCGGGATGAACGACCTGGTGACGAACCTCGTTTTCAAGAACACCGTCGCCGCCATCGAGTTCTACCAAGCCGCCTTCGGCGCGACGGAGCAGATGCGCATGATGGCCCCGGACGGCAGCGGGGTCTGGCACGCCGAGCTCAAGATCGGCGACTCCCACTTCTTCCTCAACGACGAGATGCCGCAGAGCACGGCCGCAGCAGCGGGTCCGAACCACAAGCCCACCGCCACCCTTCAGCTCTACGTCCCCGACTGCGACGCCGTGGTGAAGCAGGCGCTGCAGGCCGGAGCCAGGCCCGGCATGCCGGTCGCCGACATGTTCTGGGGAGACCGGATGGGCAGCGTCGTCGACCCGTTCGGACAGATCTGGATGATCTCCACCCGCGTGCTGGCGCTGACGGAGGAGCAGATGCGCAAGGGCGGCGCGGAGTTTGCGGAACGCATGAAGCAGCAGGAGGGAATGCAGCAGCCGCCGCCGGCAAACCCTGATTCGCATTAACTGACGAGCATTGCCCCTCATCGCCGGGCGCCTCAGTCAGGACGTGCTCGTCCTCGTTGTCGGCCACGGAAACGAGGACCAGCGCGAGCACGGCTGTAACTCGATCTGCATTGACCTCCAGGCGTCAGGCCCGGAGCGCGCCGTCGTGCGGCGCGAGGCGCCAGGTGCGCCTCGATCACTTCCGCGGAGGAGATTCCCGGCGCTCGATCAGTCCGCAGAGCGCGGCGGCGGGCAAGTCGCAGGGCGAGAGGGCGGGCTCTGCGGCGGCTTCGGCCATCGCGCGCACACTGCCAATCCGGCGGGGCCGCAACCGGTGAATCTTTGCGCGCGGCTTCGCATCCTATCGGGCAGCGAGAGCGCGGGTCCCCGTTTTCGTTAACCAAAACATCTCTTTTGCAAACGTTGTCGTTTGACACGACGCTTTGCGTCCTTACCTTCGTCACCGGAGGATACCTTGAAGAACCTTCCCGATCGGCTTCCTGTTTTCGTGCTGGACGACAGCGTTCTGCTCCCGGGCGCGGTGGCGCGGCTCGAGACGGAGGAGCACGGCGCGGCCCTCGCCCGCGGCCTGCTCGAGTCCGGCGAGCGCCGGGTGGTGGTGGCGCTGAGCGAAGACGAGAGCGACCTCGGCGTGCACGCCGTGGCCTCGCTGGCCAGGGTGGAAGCGGTCTCTCCCGACGGCGGCGTGCTGGTGACGGTGCAGGGCCGCGTGCGCGTGCTCGAGTTGGGCGACGAGGAGCCGGTCCCCACCGGGCGCGTGGAAGAGATCGCGCTCCCGGCGGCGACGAACGGCACCGAGGTCGAGGCGCTGGCCCACGAGGCGCGCAGGCTCTCGCGCGAGATCCTCGCCCTCCTCCCCGGCGTGCCGGAGGACCTGGCCCGCAACATCGCCCGCCTGCGCGATCCGGGCGCCCTCGCCGACCTGCTCACGCATTACGTCCCGGCGGCGGCGCTGGAGAAGCAGAAGATCCTCGAGACCCTCGACACCGTCGAGCGGCTCCGGCTCTTGCTGACGCTCCTGGGGCGGCGCCGCGAGGTGCTCCAGGCGGCGCACGACATCGAGGGCGCCGTGCAGCGCAACGTCTCGGAGGCCGAGCGGCAGCACCTGCTGCGCAAGAAGCGGGAGGCGATCGAGGCCGAGCTGGGTGAAGGGCCCGAACAGGAGCAGGACGATCTGGCAGGGAGGCTCGCGGCGCTGACGCTGCCCACCGAGGTGCGCGCGCAGGTCGACAAGGAGCTGGCCCGCCTGAAGAAGCTGCCCGCCTCCTCGCCGGAGGGATCGGTGTCGCGGGGTTGGCTGCAGGCGATCGCCGAGGTGCCGTGGGCGAAGTACACCGAGGACAACCTCGACGTGGACAACGCCCGCCAGGTGCTCGACGCCGACCACCACGGCCTCGAGAAGGTGAAGAAGCGGGTGCTGCAGTTCCTCGCCGTGCGCAAGCTGCGCGGCGACCTGAAGGGACCCATCCTCTGCCTCTTCGGGCCTCCCGGAGTCGGCAAGACCTCGCTGGGCCAGTCGGTGGCCAGGGCGATGGGCCGCAAGTTCGTGCGCCTCTCGCTGGGCGGCGTGCGCGACGAGGCGGAGATCCGCGGACACCGGCGGACGTACCTCGGCGCCCAGCCGGGCCGCATCGTGCAGGCGCTCAAGCGGGCCGGCAGCTCCAACCCGGTGGTGATGCTCGACGAGGTCGACAAGCTGGGCGCCGGGTACCAGGGCGATCCGTCGGCGGCGCTGCTCGAGGTCCTCGATCCGGAGCAGAACAACGCCTTCGTCGATCACTACCTGGAAGTGCCCGTCGATCTCTCCCGGGTCCTCTTCATCGCCACCGCCAACTCGCTGGACACGGTGCCGGCGGCGCTGCGGGACCGCATGGAGATCATCGAGATCCCCAGCTACACGCTGGACGAGAAGGCGGCCATCGCCCGCGGGCACCTCTTGCAGAAGCAGCTCGAGGCGCACGGCCTGGGCGACGCGCAAGTGACTCTCACCGACGAGGCGCTCGCGCGCGTCGTCTCGGGGCACACCCGCGAGGCGGGGGTGCGGTCGCTGACCAAGCGCATCGCCGACCTCTGCCGGGCGCTGGCGGTGGAGAAGGCCACCGGCGCGCTCGCTCCCGGGCGCGTCATCGGCTTCGACGAGGTGGAGCAGATGCTCGGGCCGGACAAGTTCGAGTCCGACGTGCGCGAGACCTCGGGCGTCCCGGGCATCGCGGCGGGGCTGGCCTGGACGCCGGTCGGCGGAGTGGTGCTCTATGTCGAGGCGCTGCGCATGCCGGGTCGCGGGCAACTGATCCTGAGCGGCCAGCTGGGCGAGGTCATGAAGGAGTCGGCGCGCGCGGCGATGAGCTACGTGCAGGCCAACGGCAAGGCGTTGGGCGTCGGCGACAAGCCGCTCGACGGCTGGGACGTGCACCTGCACCTTCCGGCGGGCGCGACGCCCAAGGACGGGCCGAGCGCGGGGGTGACCTTGTTCACGGCGCTGGTCTCGCTCCTCACCAACGTCCCGGTGCGCGCCGACACGGCGATGACCGGGGAGGCCACGCTGCGCGGCCGGGTGCTGCCGGTGGGCGGCATCAAGGAGAAGGTGATGGCGGCGCACCGGCTGGGGATGAAGCGGGTGATCATCCCGGCGGCCTGCGCGGCGGATCTGTGGGACGTTCCGCAGAAGGTCCGCGACGCGCTCGAGATCGTTCTCGTCCGGGAGATGAACGAAGTCCTCGACGCCGCACTCGACCGGCCCGCACCGGCGCTGAGGGCGGCGGCGTAAAAGGCTTTAAAGCGCACCGCGGAGGCGCGGAGAACGCGGAGGTTTTTTTGGGTGGGGGCGGGTTCTTGCGGGTCGCCTCGGTAGATTCTAAAACTTGCCCATTTCCATCGATAGGAGGGGCCCTGCCGCCGTGGCAGACTGACGCTCATGTCCGAGCAGGCGGGAAAGCCACGCTTGAAGCCCCGGGCCGTCGGGATGGAGACGACGCTCCCGGAGGACAAAGGCTCGGCCGGTCCCGAGGCCGACGCCCGCGGCGACGCGCTCGCCGCCGAGCAGCCCGGCCACTACGAGATCAAGCGCGAGCTGGCGCGCGGCGGGCAGGCGGTGGTCTTCATCGCCCACGACCGCCATATGGGCCGCGACGTCGCCTTCAAGCAGCTGCTCCCCGGGGGGCCCCGCGACGCGGAGGAGCGCTTCCTGCGGGAGGCCCGCGTCGCCGGCCAGCTCGAGCATCCGGGCGTGGTCCCGGTCTACGAGCTGGGCCGCCGCGCCGGCACCGACCACCTCTATTGCGCCATGCGCCTGGTGCGCGGCCGCTCCCTCGCCGTCGCGCTCAAGGAGACCAAGGGACGCGCCCGCCTCCAGCTGCTCTCCAACTTCGTGCAGCTCTGCCAGACCATCGCCTACGCGCACGGGCGCGGCGTGATCCACCGCGACATCAAGCCCGAGAACGTGATGCTGGGCGCCTTCGGCGAGACGGTGCTGCTCGACTGGGGCGTCGCCAAGCTGCGCGGCGGCAGCGCCGACATCCAGGACGCCCTGCCCACCCCCAAGGTCAACGAGCGCTTCGACGCCACCCAGGAGGGCGACGTCATCGGGACGCCGGCGTACATGAGCCCGGAGCAGGCGCTCGGCAACCTCAAGGAGATCGACGAGCAGAGCGACGTCTGGAGCCTGGGCGCCGTGCTCTACGAGATCCTCACCGGGAGGCCGCCCTACACCGAGAAGAACGCGGTGCAGCTGCTCATCAAGATCGCCAAGGACAAGTTTCCTCCGGTGCTCTCCATCGCGCCCGAGACGCCCCGCGAGCTGGCCTTCATCTGCGAGCGCGCGCTCGAGAAGGTGAAGAAGCGGCGCTACCGGACGGCGCTGGAGGTGGCCACCGACCTCGAGGCCTTTCGCGCCGGCGGGCGGGTGCAGGGCATCGAGTATTCGCCCGCCCAGATCCTCGGCAAGTGGGTGCGGCGCAACCTGCCGCTGGCCATCGCCTGCGGCGTCGCCGTGGTGCTGCTGGCGGGCATGGGCGTCCGCATCTGGCTGGAGAACAAGCAGGCGCGGCGCTACCTGGCCCAGGCGCTCCTGGAGAAATCAGAGCAGGAAGGCAACCAGCGGCGCTGGTCGCGGGCGGCGGCCTACGCGGCGGCGGCGCGCACGCACGACGACACGGCGGAGGCGCGCTGGAGGGCGGCCCAGCGGGGGCCGGTGCAGGTCGATCCCGCCTGGCGCCTGCAGCTGCCCACCGGCATCGACGCCATCGCCGTCTCGCGCAACGGCGCGCTCATCGCGGCGGCGCTGGGCGATCACACCATCCAGCTGCTCGACGCGCACGCGCAGCCCAGGGGCTCGCTGGAGGCGCACGAAGGCAAGGTGACCGCGCTGGCCTTTTCGCCCGACGGCCAGACGCTGGTGTCGGCGGGCGAAGACCGGCAGCTCCTCGCCTGGAGCGTCGAAGCGGGCGAGCACGTGCGGCTCGACAGCGACGCCCGCGTGCGCGACCTCCAGTTCAGCCCCGACGGCGCCCTGCTGGCTTCGGCCGCGGGAGACGGATCGGTGCGGCTCTGGACGGTGGAAGGCTGGCAGCGCGGGCTGCGCCTCGACGGACACGACGGCGCGGTCACCGCGGTGGACTTCAGCCCCGACGGCGCCTCGCTCATCTCCAGCGGCGAGGACGGCACGCTGCGCCTCTGGTCGCCGGTCGACGCCGCCAGCGCGCGGCCGCAGATGAAGGTGATCCGCGGCGAAGGCCACCAGCCGGTGAACCGCGTCGCCTTCGTGGCGGCGAACGAGGTCGTCTCCGTCAGCAACGACGGGACGGTGCGCTTCTTCTCCCTCGACGGAAGGCAGCTCTCGCGCATCAACACCTCGCACGGCGCCCTGGTGGGCCTGGCCGCGCCGGCCAGAGGAA
>JAYWAJ010000247.1:0-5081 GCA_043782525.1 Deltaproteobacteria bacterium
ATCGCGGAGATCGTCAACCGCGAGCTGGAGATCGAGACGTATTCGGAGATGTATGGGGATGAGTTCGGGCAGAAGCCGGAGTTGGGAGAGCAGGCCTCAGGCCTCAGGCCTCAGGCCTCAGGCCAGAATCAGGCGGCCTCGGGCTTCGGGCTTCAGGCTTCGGGCCCGAAGCCGGACAGCTCCGGACCGCCCGACCCTGGTGAGCCCTCGGAAGAGTGGCTGAAAGAAGAGGATCTGCCGTGAGCACGCACAGCCGGCCGGAGCGCGTGGCGCAGATGGTGCAGCAGCTGCTGGGCGAGATCTTCGCCCGCGGCATGCGCGATCCGCGCATCGGGTTCGTCACCATCACCGGCGTGAAGATGTCGCCCGACCTGCGCGAGGCGCGCGTCTACTGGGCGGTGCACGGCGACGCCGAGCAGCGCAAGCACACCGCCAAGGGCCTCGACAACGCCCGCGGCTTCCTGCGGCGCGAGGTCGCCTCCGAGCTCAAGCTGCGGGTGACGCCCGACCTGCACTTCACCTACGACGAGGCCATCGACCGCGGCGACCGCATCGAGCAGCTCATCCGCCAGGTGCACGACGAAGAGAAGGACCGGCAGCCGACGCCACCCGGCGAGAGCGAATCCAAATGACCGGAGCGAAACCGTGAACCCGTTCGACACCGCGCCGCAGGCGCCTCTTTCCGGGTCCATCGCGAGCGGAGCGAGACGATGAAAGCGATCAACAAGGGCGTCGCCAACGCCTTCGACTGGCGTCCCGCGGAGAACCTGCCCCTCGCGGTCGAGGCCTTGCGCGGCGCCAGGCGGGTGCTCGTCACCATGCACCGCGGCCCCGACGGCGACGCGCTCGGGTCGGCGCTCGCGCTCGCCTGCGCGCTGCGGGAGCTGGGCCGCGAGGTCACCGTCTACAACCCGGACGAACTGCCCTACAACTTCCGCTTCCTGCGCGGCGCCGACCAGGTGGCGCGCTCGGTCCCCGCCGAAGCGGCCTTCGACGTCACCATCGTCACCGACGCGGGCGCCTTCGACCGGCTCGGCCCCGAGGTGCCTCCGCCCGAGCGGCGCGGCGTCCTGCTCAACCTCGACCACCACATCACCACCCAGCCCTTCGGCGACGTCAACTACGTCGACCCGCACGCCGCCTCGGTGGGCATCCTCGCCTGGAAGATCATCCGCGGCCTCGGCCACACCGTCAGCCGGGACGCCGCCGAGTGCATCTACGCCAGCATCCTCGCCGACACCGGCTGCTTCCGGTATTCGAGCACCGACCCCGAGTGCCTGCGGGTCGCCGCCGAGCTGATCGAGGCGGGCGTCGAGCCGTGGGAGATGACGGTGCGGGTCTACGAGCAGCAGCCGCTCGCGCGCATGAAGCTGCTGGCGGAGGTGCTCTCGACGCTGGAGGTGCACAAGAAGCTGGCCACCATCACCATCACCAACGCCATGATCGCGAAGACCGGCAGCGCCACCGACCTGACCGACGGCTTCATCAACTACGCCCGCTCGGTGGACGGCGTCGAGGTGGCGGCCAGCTTCCGCGAGCCCGAGGGCGGCGGCCCCTGGCGGGTCAGCTTCCGCTCGCGCGGGCGGGTCAACGTCGCGGCCATCGCGCAGAAGTTCGGCGGCGGCGGGCACCACAACGCCGCGGGCTGCAGCATCGCCGGCGACGAGACCGCGGTGCGGGCGCGCATCGCCGACGCGATCGAGCAGGCGCTTTCGTGAGCGAGCTGTCCGGAGTGGTGGTCATCGACAAGCCGAGCGGGCCGACCAGCTTCGACGTGGTCCGCCGCGTCAAGGGGCTCTTCAAGACCAAGCGCTGCGGGCACACCGGCACGCTCGACCCGACCGCGACCGGCATCCTGCCCATCTGCGTCGGCGACGCCACCAAGATCGCCAGCTACGTCTCCGACAGCGACAAGGAGTACGACGCGGTGGTCCGCTTCGGCGAGACCACCGACACCCAGGACGCGGCGGGGAAGACGCTGGAGACGCGCCCGCTCGGCGACCTGACCGAAGCGCGCGTGCGCGAGGAGCTGAAGGCCTTTGTCGGGCTGGTCGACCAGACGCCGCCCATGTACTCGGCGCGGAAGATCGACGGCAAGCGGCTCTACGAGCTGGCGCGCGCGGGCGAGGAGGTCGAGCGCGAGGCGCGGCAGGTGCACATCGAGGAGGCGCGGATGACGTCGTTTGCGCCGCCCGACGTCGGCATCTTCGTGCGCTGCTCGAAAGGCACCTACCTGCGCACGCTCGCGCACGACCTCGGCCAGCGGATCGGTTGCGGCGCGCATCTGCGGCAGCTCAAGCGCGTGCGGGTCGGACCGTTCGGCCTGGAGGATTCAGTGGGGCTCGAAACGCTGATGGCGGCGGCCAGGGAGGGGCGGCCGCAGCTGGAGAAGTACCTGTTGCCCCTCTCGCGGGCGCTGGCCGGGCTGGCCGAGCTCAAGCTCGACACCCAGCTCGCCCGCCGGGTGGCGCACGGGCACGCGCCGGGGCCGGCCGACCTGTCGCGGCTGCGGGCGCCGCCCTTTCCGCGGGGACGGAAGGTCCGGCTGCTCGATCCCGAGGGGCGGGTGCTGGCCATCGGCGAGAGCGACGGCGTCGGCATGCTCAAGCTCCTGCGCGTGCTGGTGGCCGGCTCGCACGACCTGGTGGGGCGCTCCAGCGAGGACGAGTGAACCCGACGGCGAGCGGAGCAAAGCCGTGAACCCCTTTCCGCAGCCCGGCGAGCTCTCGATCGTGGTGGCCGACCTCGACGTCGGCGAGGAGCGGCTGGCCGTGCTGCGCGCGCATTTTTCGCCCCGCGAGCTGCACCGCTACCAGAGCTTCGCGCACGACACCCACCGCTTCCGCTGGGGCGCCGCGCGAGGGACGCTGCGCGAAGTTCTCGGCGCCGCGCTGGGCCTGGCGCCGGCCACGGTCGCCTTCCGCTACGGCGCCCACGGCAAGCCGCATGTCGAGGGGCTGCACTTCAACATCAGCCACTCGGGCGCGCGGGCGCTCATCGCGCTGGCGCAGGTGGAAGTCGGGGCGGACATCGAGCTGCCGCGCCCGCGGCGCACCGACGCCATCGCGCGCCGTTTCTACGCGCCGGGCGAGATCGAGCGGCTCTTCCGGCTCGAGGACCCGGCCGCGCGGCAGGCGGAGTTCTTCCGCCTCTGGACCTGCAAGGAGGCCTTCCTCAAGGTCACCGGCGAGGGGCTGTCGCGGTCGACGCGGTCCTACGAGATCGAGCTCCTCGACGGGGGCGGCGCGCGGCTGCTCTGGGCGCGCGACCTCCCCGACGCGGCCTCCCGCTACGCGGTGCACCCGATCGATCCGGGCGCGCCCTACCGCGCCGCCGTCGTCGCCGAGGCCCTCGGGCTCTCGGTGCGCAGCCTCGCCTGGCCCGTGCCCGGGAGCTGAACGGCGCTCGGCTGCAGCCTCAGATGGCGTCGAGGAACTCCGCGTTGCTGCGGAACTCGTTGAGCGACTTGATCAACCGCTCCATCGCCTCCACCGGCTTGAGCGCGAAGAGCGCCCCGCGCAGCTTCTTCACCTTCTCGTACTCGTGCTGCGAGAAGAGCTTCTCCTCCTTGCGCGTGCCGGAGGTCTGGATGTTGATGGCCGGGAAGATGCGCTTCTCGGCCAGCTGCCGGTCGAGGTTGATCTCGGAGTTTCCGGTGCCCTTGAACTCCTCGAAGATGACCTCGTCCATGCGCGAGCCGGTGTCGATCAGCGCCGTGGCAATAATCGTCAGCGACCCGCCTTCCTCGGCGTTGCGGGCCGCGCCGAAGAGCCGCTTGGGCCGCTCGAGCGCGCGGGAATCGACGCCGCCCGAGAGGGTGCGGCCCGACGACTCGACCTCCTTGTTGTAGGCGCGCGAGAGGCGCGTGATCGAGTCGAGCAGGATGACGACGTCCTTGCCCGCCTCGACCAGCCGCTTGGCGCGCTCCATCGCCATCTCGGCGACGTGCAGGTGCTCGTCGGTGGGCCGGTCGGCGGAGGAGGCGAAGACGTCGGCCTTGACCGTGCGGCGGAAGTCGGTGACCTCCTCCGGCCGCTCGTCCACCAGCAGCACGAACTGGATCACGTCGGGGCGGTTGATGGTGATGGCGTGGCAGATCTTCTGCAGCATGATGGTCTTGCCCGTCTTGGGCGGCGCGACGATGAGCATGCGCTGGCCAAGGCCGATGGGCGAGACGATGTCGATGACCCGCGTCAGGATCTCCTTGGCGTTGGTCTCCATCACCAGCCGGTCGTCGGGGTCGATGACCGTCAGGTTCTGGAAGGCAGTGCGCTTGGCCGCCTCGGCCGGGGCGAGACCCTCCACCGTGTCGGTCTTGACCAGCTGCAGGCGCCCGTTGCGCTTCAGCGCCTGGCCGGTGAGCATCACGCCGGGGCGCAGCTTGTCGCGGTCGATGAGATGGCGGGGAACTTCCGGATCGTCCTGCTGGGGGAGGAAGTTGAACTTGGCGGCGCGCAGGCGTCCGTTGCCGCGGTGATCGACGTCGAGCACCCCCTCGATGGGCACCGAGGGCTCCTGCTGCCGCGGCTGCTGCGGATGGCGCTGCTGGTTTTGCTGCTGGTGCCGCGGGTGCGGGTGGCGCTGGTTCGGCTGCGGCTGGCCCCCCTGCTGCGGCTGGCCCTGCTGCGGCGGCTGGCCCTGCTGCGGCGGCTGGCCCTGCGGCGGCGGCTGGCCCTGCGGCGGCTGGGCCTGGGGCTGCTGTCCGTCGGCCGCGGGCTGCGCGTCCTGCGGCGCGGCGGGTGCAGCCGGCTGCGCGTCGGAGATCACCGGCTTCGCCTCGGGCGCCAGCGCGACGTTGCCGTCGGCAGCGGCCTGGTCGTCCGGCCCGTCGTCGTCGGTCCCGTCGTTCTCGACGTCGACGATGCGGCCCTGGGCGTCGAGCGGCGCCTGCAGGCCCACCTGTCCCGGCTGGCCCTGCCCGGAACCCTTGCCGCGCCGTCCGCGGCCGCCGCGGCGCTGCCGGCGGAACTTGCGCCGCCCGCCCTCGCCCGGTTGACCCTGCTGGCCTCCCTGCGGCTGCTGGCCGTTGTGCCCGTTCTGTCCGTTCTGCCCCTGCTGCGGGTACCGGGCGTTGCCAGGCT
>JAYWAJ010000248.1:0-13376 GCA_043782525.1 Deltaproteobacteria bacterium
GTGCAGCAGGCGGCCATCGCGGCCTGGAACGACGACGCCCACGTCGCCGCGCGGCGGGAGATCTTCGCGCAGAAGCGGGCCGTCCTGCTCGAGCACCTGCGCAAGCTCGGCCTGCAAGTCGGCGGCGAAGGCGCCTTCTACCTCTGGGTGCGGGTCCCCGCGGGCGAGACCAGCGAGTCGTACGCGGCCCGGCTCGCCGGACGGAACATCCTGGTGGTGCCGGGTCCGCAGTTCGGCGCCGAGGGCCAGGGCTTCATCCGCCTCGCCATGGTTCCCACCCTGGAGGACTGCCGGGCCGCCGTCCTCGCCTGGCCCGCCTCCTGACATGCGGCTCTTCCTGCCCTTTGCGAGCGCGCTGCTGGCCATCCTCCTCTCTGCGGCCATGTCGGTGCAGTCGCTGCGGGCGCAGGAAGCGGCCACCGCCGACCTCGCGCACACCTACGAGCTGCGCAGCGCCGTGCGCCGCGTGATCCTCCTCGTCGCCGACGCCGAGACCGGACAGCGCGGCTATCTCCTCACCGGCCGCGAAGAGTACCTGCGGCCGTACCACGACGCCCGCCGGCGCGAGAGCGAGACCCTCGAGGCGCTCGCCTCGATGGCCCGGATCTACCCGGCGCTGGCGCCCCGGGCGCAAGAGGCGCGGCAGCTGGTGGGGAGGAAGCTCGCCGAGCTGAGCGAGACCATCGACCTCTACCGCCGGGGCGAGACCTCGCGGGCGCTGGCGCGGGTGGAGAGCGGCGCCGGCATGCAGCTGATGGAGAAGCTGCGCGCCGCAGTCGGAGAGATGAGCACCGAGGCGGAGGCCGAGCTCTTGCGCAGGCGGCAGGCGGCCGACGCCCAGGCGCGGCGCGCCGTGCTCACCGACCTGCTCAGCGCCGCGCTGCTGCTCGGGCTCTCCATCGCGGCGGCGCTGGTGGTGCGCGGCGATCTGCGGCGGCGCGACGAGATCGCGCGGGAGCGGACCCGGATCTTCGAGTACCAGGAGCGGCTCATCAGCATCGTCGGGCACGACCTGCGCAACCCGCTCTCGGCCATCCTCATCTCCAGCCAGTCGCTGCTGGGCAAGGCGACCAACCTCAGCGAGACGCAGGTGCAGGCGCTGCAGCGGGTGCAGCGCAGCGCGGGGCGCATCAACGCGCTGGCGGGGCTGCTCATCGACTTCACCCACGCGCGGCTGGGGCGCGGCCTGCCCATCAGCAAGGCGCGGGTGGACGCCCGCGAGCTGGTGGAGAAGACAGTGGACGAGCTGCGCGGCGCGCACCCGGGGCGGACCCTCCAGATCGACGACCGCTGCGCCAATGCGGTGGGCTTCTGGGACGCCGAGCGGTTGGCGCAGCTGCTGGTGAACCTGGCCGCCAACGCGCTCCGCTACGGACGCGAGGGCGGCACGGTGACGGTGGGGCTCGCCGACGCTCCCGGCGACGCCCTGGAGCTGCGCGTCCACAACGACGGCGACCCCATTCCCGCCGCGGTGCTCCCCTCCCTCTTCGAGCCCTACCAGCGCGGGCCCGGGTCCAGCGAGCTGCACCAGGGCGGGCTCGGGCTCGGCCTCTTCATCGTCCGCGAGATCCTGCGCGCCCACGGCGGCAGCATCGAGGTGCGCTCGAGGACGGGCGAGGGCACCACCTTTCTGGCAAGGTTGCCGCGCGGCGCGCCGGTCGCAGGCGCGGTGGCGTCGGCGGTTCCCGGCAGCGGCGCAGGAGAGAGGGCATGATGCACGATCCGGCGGCAGAGGAGCTGCGGCTTCCCGGGAGCGAGGAGAGCGCGCTGCAGGCGGCGGTGCAGGAGGCGCTGGTCGATCGCGGCCTCTTGGCGGGGCGGCACGGCAGGGCCGTGCGCGAGGTGATCTTCCGGCTCGACCGCGGCACGCTGCGGGTGGCCGAGAAGGGCGCTTCCGGCTGGATCATCCACGGCTGGATCCAGCAGGCCATCAACCTCTACTTCGCGGTCGCCGTGAACGAGACCTACCGCAGCGGCGATCTCAAGTTCTTCGACAAGATCCCGCCCAAGCAGGAGCTGGGCGAGTTCCGCGTGGTCCCGCCCGGCGTGGTCCGCTACGGTGCGCACGTGGAGAAGGGCGCCATCGTCATGCCCGGCTACGTCAACATCGGCGCGCGCGTGGGCGCGGGCAGCATGATCGACACCTGGGCGACGGTGGGCTCCTGCGCGCAGGTCGGCAAGGGCGTCCACCTCTCGGGCGGCGTCGGCCTGGGCGGCGTGCTCGAGCCGCCCGGCGCGCGGCCGGTCATCATCGAGGACGGGGCCTTCATCGGCAGCCGCTGCGTGGTGGTCGAAGGGGTGCTGGTCGAGGAGGAGGCGGTGCTGGGCGCGGGGGTCATCCTCACCAGCACCACGGCGATCTACGACGTGACCGGCAGCGCGGAAAAAATGATCAAGGGCCAGGTGCCGGCCCGCAGCGTGGTGATTCCGGGCATGCGGCCGCGCAAGTTCCCCGCCGGCGAATACCTGACGCCCTGCGCGCTCATCATCGGCACCCGCAAGGAGAGCACCGACCGGAAGACGTCGCTCAACGCGGCGCTGCGCGACTTCGGGGTCTCGGTATGAAAGAGCATCCGCCGGGGTCGCGCGGATGATCGCGGCGCTGGCAGAGCGGACGTTGGCGTTGTGTTCGATTCGCAGCCCGCTGGGCAGCGAAGGGGAGATCGCGGACTACGTGGCCCGCGAGACCGCCGGCGAGCGGATCGGCAACGCGGTGGTGGCGGGGCGGGCGGGCGGCGCAAAGCCGCTGGTGATCCTCGCCGGACACCTCGACACCGTGCCGCTGCAAGAGGGAGATTTTCCGGCGCGGCGCGAAGGCGGCCGCCTCTTCGGGCGCGGCGCCTCCGACATGAAGGGCGCCCTCGCCGTCATGATCGAGCTGTGGCGCAACCTCGACCGCGCCGCGCTGCCGGTCGATCTCGCCCTGGTCTTCTACGACCGCGAGGAGGGCCCCATCGCCGAGAACGGGCTCCTGCCGCTGCTGGCCGCCCGCCCCGACCTGCGCCGGGCCGCCCTCGCGCTCTGCCTCGAGCCCACCGACCTGACGCTGCAGCTGGGCTGCTGCGGCTCGCTGCACGCCACCCTGACCTTGCCGGGCCGCAGCGCCCACAGCGCGCGGCCCTGGCAGGGCGAGAACGCCATCCACAAGGCCGGCGCCCTCCTCAGCCACCTCGCGGGCCAGGCGCCGCGCGAGGTGCGGGTGGGCGAATTGGTCTACCGCGAGGTGATGAGCGTGACCCGCATCGACGGCTTCACCGGGCGCAACGTGGTGCCGGCGAAGTGCGAGCTGAACCTCAACTACCGCTTCGCGCCCGGGCGCACGCTCGAGAGCGCGCAGCACGAGGTCGAGCAGCTCGCGCAGAAGTTCGGCGCGGAGTGCAGGGTCATCGACCGCTCGCCCTCCGGGCCGGCCATCCTCGACAACGCCCTCCTGCAGGAGTTCCGCGCGCTGACCGCGGCGCCCATCGAGGCCAAGCAGGCGTGGACCGACGTGGCCCAGCTGGCGGCAGAAGGGATCCCGGCCGCCAACTTCGGCCCCGGCGAGCAGGCGCAGGCGCACCAGAGGAATGAGAGCTGCGGCGAAGAGGCGCTCGGGCGCGCCTACTCGATGCTGGAGCGCTTCCTGCGCGGGGCGGTCCCTTGATCGAGGCCTTCGTCGGGCTGGGCTCGAACCTGGGCGACCGGCTGGGCAACCTGGGCGCGGCGGTGGACAGGCTGGCGCGGGAGCCCGGCTTCGTCCTGCGCCGGGTCTCCCTCGCCTACGAGAGCGAGCCGGTGGGGCCGCCCCAGCCGCACTACCTCAACGCCGTCGCGCAGGTGGGCACGCTGCTCTCGGCCCGGGCCACGCTCTCGCGCCTACACGGCATCGAGGAGGCGCTGGGCCGGGTGCGCCGCGAGAAGTGGGGCTCGCGCGAGATCGACCTCGACCTCCTCCTCTTCGGCGACAGCGTCATCGAGGAGACCGGTCTCCAAGTGCCGCATCCGCTCCTCGCGCAGCGGGCCTTCGTGCTGGAGCCGCTCTGCGAGGTGGCGCCCGACTTCTGGCATCCGCTCCTGCGCATGACGGTGGACGAGCTGCGCCACCGGCTGCCCGCCGGGGAGCGCGGACAGGCGCGGGCCTTCCGGCCGCTGCGCCGCGCGCTCCTGGACACCGAGCCCGAGAAGGAGCCGACCCGCGAATGAGATGCGCGGGCGCCGGCTCTGCGATACACAGCGCGCGATGAGACGCCTCGCCCTCCTCGCCCTCGCCCTCTGCGCCTGCAAGCCCGCCGCGCCGCCGGCCGCGCCGACCGACGCCGGGGCGCTCGACGTCACCAACTCGAAGGCCCTCCTCGCCGAGGTGGACCGGCTGAAGGACCAGCTCAAGGACAAGCCCAAGACCTTCGAGGTGCTGGGGGCGCTCGGCAGCCTCTACTACGACAACGGCCGCTACCTCGAGGCGGTGGACGCGCTCCGCCAGGCAGAAGAGCTGTCCGCGCCGGCCGAGGCCGAGTCGGAGGCGCTGCGCAAGCAGGGCGTCAAGCCCGCGGGCGATCTGCCCAATCTCTGCCGGCGGAGCGGCGCGGACTACGGCCTCGCCCAGATCGCCGAGGCGGCGCGCAAGCTCGATGCGCCCCACCAGCTGCGCTGCCTCGAGGCCGTGCTCCAGCTGGCGCTCGACGTGCACGCGCGGCGGGGAAATTCCTTCTACCTGATCGGAAACGCCGACGCGGCGCTGGCGCTGCACCGCAAGGTGCTGGAGCGGGCGCCCGACTACGCGGAGTCGCTCTTCTTCGTCGGCGCCATCCTGCTCGAGCAGAGCCAGGGCGACAAGGGGAAGCTCGCCGAGGGCAAGAAGTACTGGGCGCGGCTGCTGCAAGTGGCGCCTGACAGCCCGCGCTCGCCGCTGGTGCGGGATGCGCTGCCCAAGGCCGAGGAGATCTTCAAGCCGCGTCCCGAGAGCGCGCTGCCGGCGGGCCATCCCGATCTGGCCCAGCAGGATCCAGGGCTGCCGGCGGGACATGCGGGCCTTTCGGGCGGACAGCCCGGCGCGCCGATGAACCACAGCGGGTCGCCGGCCGAGCCGACGCCGGACCAGCTGCAAAATCTACAGGAGGCGGTGCAGAACACCGCCCGGACGCCGGAGCTGGAGAAGGGGCTTGACGACCTGCTCGCCGAGGGAGAAAAGGCCCTCGACGAAGGCAAGTTCCAGGAGGCGCGCGACGCGGTGGTGCGGGTGATGCCGATGCGTCCCTCCGACGCCCGGACCGCGGCGGACCTGGGCGGGGCGATGCGCGGCCTCGGGCGCACGGAGATGGCGCAGCGCACGCTGGGCCGGGCGCTCCAGCTCGATCCCAGGCAGCCGCGAGCGCTGTACGAGATGGGCAAGCTGCAGGCGCAGCAGGGCGACAAGCAGGGCGCGCGCCAGTCGTTCACGGCGCTGCAGGCAGCGGACGCGAAGTTCGCCCAGGCGCACAAGGTCGACGAGGAGCTGGGAAAGCTCCAGTGACGGCGCTGTTGGCGGCATGCGTCCCTGGGTCTTCTGACTGTGCGCCCGCCTTCGCGGGACCGGCGGGCAGGCGAGCGCGCCTGTAGCTCCGTGCGCACCCTGCATGCAGGAGGTGTCATGGACGCCATTGCACTGTTGACGCGCGACCACCAGGAAGTCGACCGGCTCTTCAAGCAGTTCGAAAAGCTGACCGACCGCGCACAGAAATCGAAGCAGAAGCTGGTGATGAAGATGATCCGCGAGCTGGCCATCCACGCAGCCATCGAGGAGATGCTGTTCTATCCGGCGGTGCGGACGGCGGCCCTCAAGGCCTCGACCCGCGCCGGCGAGAAGGCGGCGGACGGCATCCTCGAGGCGCTGGAGGAGCACCACATCGTCAAGTGGACGCTCTCCGAGCTGGAGAAGATGGCTCCCGAGGACGAGCGATACGACGCCAAGGTGACGGTGCTGATCGAGAGCGTGCGGCACCACGTCGAGGAGGAGCAGGAGGAGCTCTTCCCCAAGGCGCGCAAGCTGCTCGGGGCGGAGCTGCTCGAGGAGCTGGGAACGCGGATGGAGAAGGCGAAGAAGATCGCGCCGACCCGGCCGCACCCGCGGGCGCCGGACTCCCCGCCGGGGAATCTGGTGGCCGGGACCATGGCGGCGGTGATGGACCGCGGCAAGGACATGGTCCGCAGCGCCGCGCAGAAGATGCTCCGCGGCCGCGCCGACGCTTAAGGATTGCGGCTTCAAGCGCACCGCGGAGGTGCGGAGCGCGCGGAGTTTTTTTGTCGGGTCCCGCGCCACCACCGGGTCGGCGCGTCTTTCTCCGACGCACCCAGCCCCTCCCCGCGTTCTCCGCGCCTCCGCGGTGGATTTAAATGTTGCTCTTCTTCTTGAAAGACCAGTCGACGGAGAACTCAGCGACCTGGGTGCCGTCGAGCTGGGTGCCGACGGAGCGGGCGGTGAAGACGACCGGCTCGCCGGTGCCGACGGCCGTGTCGATGGCTGCCCGCATGGCCACTCCGTCGCCGAAGACGAAGCGCGCCTCGGAGGTGGCCCGCCTGGTGAACTTCGCCGAGAGGCCGGTCACCAGCGACGAGACCTGGACGCCCGTCTGCTCGATGAACCAGAGGGCAGGCGCGCCGGTGGACATCTCGGCCGCCATCGCCTGCGCGGCGAAGTAGGTGGAGCCGAACGGGTTCTGCGTCTTCCAACCGGCGGGCAGCGTCACCTCGGCGCCGGTCTCGTCGAGGCGCGCGACGCGCAGGCCGGCGAAGGCCGCCAGCGGCAGCCTGGTCCAGAGCATGGCGCGGAAGCCGACGGCGTTGGTGAGGACGGCGCGGTAGACGTCGCTGCGGTTCACGCGAGCACCTCGGTGAGGGCGGCATTGAATGAGGCGGGGTCGTCGAGCATCAGCCAGTGCGAGACGTTGCCGATGGTCTTGTGCCGCTCGAAGCCGGGCATGCGCGAAGCGAGGAAGGGGAAGTCGTTTCCCTCGACGTCGATGGCGCGGCGCGGCCCGCGAAAGCGGGTCAGCATGGCCTCGGCGGGAAGCTCGCTCATCGAGGCCCGCAGGGCGGCAAAGGCGGGCAGGTCCATGCGCGCGGCGGACTCCAGCACCCGCAGCCGGGTGTCGAGCCTGGCGAGCGGGCCCAGCATCTCGCCGTAGATCTCCTGCAGCCGCTCCGGGGTGACGCCTTCGTCCTGCTTGCGGAAGAAGGCGCGCATGGCGGCGGGCGCGCGGGTGAAGTCCCCGACCGCGTCGACATAGACGAGCCCGGCGAGCTTGTGCGGCTGCATGCCGGCGTAGGCCGAGAGCACCGCGCCGGCCATGCTGTGCCCGACCAGCCAGAACTGCGAGAGGCCCAGCCCGGTGGCGACGTCGTCGAGGTCCTGGGCCAGCGCCTCGACGGTGTACGGCCCCTGTCGCGGCGACTGGCCGTGGCCGCGCATGTCGAAGGCCACCGCCCGCCGCGAGGTGCGCAGGTGCGCAAGCTGCGCATCCCAGACGTGCCGGTCGGCGCCGAGGCCGTGGTGCAGGAGGACCGGCACGCCGCCTTCTCCGCCGTCGTCGATGCGCAGGTCGATCACCGGTCGCGCTCCCACGGCCGCGGCGGCGTCTTCATCCGGGCGAGGTTCTCTGCCCGCTGCGCCGCCAGCGTGCGGCGCTCCTCGGCAGGCAGCGGAGTCGGCGCGCGGCGCAGCGAAGCGAGCAGCTGCACCCGGGCGACGCCTTCCAGCATCTCCAGCTTGTCGCAGCCGTCGTAGAGTCCGCGCAGCCCGAAGCCCATGGCCAGCGCGCCGTGGCGCTCCATCAGCACGCAGTCGGCGGACTGGAGATAGGGCCGCACCGCCTCGGCCACCAGCGAGGTTCCGGGCGTCGCGTAGCGGGCGGTGGGGACTTCGCCCAGCGCCGTGATCGCTTCCGGCATGCAGGGCAACAGCTCCTCGCCGGCGAGGGTCAGCGCCACCGCGTGGGGAGGATGGGCGTGCACCACCGCCACGCAGTCGGGGCGCTCCTGGTAGCAGGCGAGGTGGAGGAGCAGTTCCGACGAGGGCCGCAGCAGCTCGTTCTGCGCCTCGCCCTCGAGGTCGGTGACCACCAGCTGATCCTCGGAGAGGAAGCCCTTGTTGACGCCGGCCGGAGTGCAGAGGAGCCTCCGCGGCCCCAGCCGGCAAGAGAGGTTTCCTTCGCCGCCGTTGATCAATGCGCGCGCGTACAAGCGGCGCCCGACCTCCACCATCGCCATCCGCGCCGCGCGCTCGCCGGGGAATTCCACGCCGCTTCACTAACATTGGCTAGAGGCAAAAGCACACCGCGAAGGCGCGAAGTTTCGCGAAGGATCGCGAAGAAAAGCTTTGGTGGGGACCGAGGCCACGCGCTCGGCTCCGGAGGTGGCCCGGGCAAAAGCAAACCAACCAACCCTTCGCGGCCCTTCGCGGATCTTCGCGCCTTCGCGGTCAGATTTAAATGTTGCCCTCAGCCGAGAAGGCGCGCGGCCAGGAGGTCTTGGACGTCGAGGAGCCCGACCGGCCGCCCCTCTGCGTCGACGACGGGCAGCTGATCGACCTCGGTGCCGCGCATCAGCTCCGCCGCCGTCTGGGCCAGATCGTCCGGCGACACCGTCCGCGGGCTCTTCCCCATCACCGACGAGACCGGGCGGGCAAAGTCCATCTCGCCCAGCTGCACCAGCCGCCGCAAATCGCCGTCGGTGAAGATGCCCACCAGCTTCCCCTGCACGTCGACGACGCTGGCCGCGCCGGGCCTGCCCTCCGTCCGGGTCATGACCCCGACGGTGTCGCGCAGCGAGGTATCCTTCTGGACGGTGGGGTTGCGGGCGCCGGTCCGCATCACCTCGCGGACGCGCACGAACTGCCGACCGAGGGCGCCGCCCGGATGCAGCGAGGCGAACTGCTCGGGAGAGAAGCCGCGCCGGTGCTGCACCGCCATCGCCAGCGCGTCGCCCATGGCGAGGAGCGCCACCGTGGAGGCGGTCGGGGCCAGCCCCAGCGGACACGCCTCCGGGACCGGCCCGATCTCGAGCACGATGTCGGCGGCTTCGGCGAGGGAGTTCCGCGGCCCGCCGGTCATGGCGATGATGGGTGCGCCCAGCCTGCGCAAGGACGGCAGCAGGCGCACGATCTCGTCGGTCTCGCCGCTGTTGGAGAGCGCCAGCACCACGTCGCCGGGCATGAGCCGGCCGAGGTCGCCGTGCAGCGCCTCCGCCGGATGCAGGTAGAGCGAGGGCGTCCCCGTCGAGGAGAAGGTCGCCGAGAGCTTCTGCGCGATGAACCCCGGCTTGCCCATGCCGGTCACCACCACGCGGCCGCGGCAGGTCAGCACCATCTCGGCGGCGCGGGCGAACTCGCCGTTGAGCCGGCCGGCGACTTGCAAGACCGCCTCGGCCTCGGCGCGGATCACTTCTCTCGCGTACTCCACCAGATCCTGCCGGGGAGCCGCCTTGGTCACCGAGCTGAGACGTCGTCTCGAAGTTGGCATCTCTGAACGCGCGCTCCTACCATGCCTTTGCCGCCCAGTCACGCTGCCGAAACCGGACCGCAACATCACTTGACGCGGCAGCAGCGAGGCCCTATCTGAATGAGCCCTCATTCAGCCCGGGTCTCCGGTCGCAGCAGACCGACCCGGCCGGTGCGGAGAAGGCCACGGCCACGGCACGAACAGCGCAGGGCGACAAGCGTGCCCGCATCCTCGACGCCGCCATCAAGGTCTTTGCCGGGCGCGGCTTCCACAGCGCCACGGTGGCCGAGATCGCCAAGGCAGCCGGCGTCGCCGACGGCACCATCTACCTCTACTTCAAGGGCAAGGAAGACCTGCTCTTGCGGCTCTTCGACGAGAAGATGACCGAGCTCCTGGCCGAGGCGCGCGGCGAGCTGGCCAGGGAGCGCACCGCCCCGGCCCGCCTGGCCCGCTTCATCCAGCTCCACCTGGCGCTGGTGGAGCGCAACCCCGACCTCGCCTCGGTGCTGATCGTCGAGCTGCGACAAAGCGCGCAGTTCCACAAGAGCGCCGACCGGGCCAAGCTCCACGCCTACGTGGAGCTGATCGCCGAAGTGGTCAGAGACGGACAGGAGAAGGGCGAGCTGGACAACGGCATCTCCCCGGCGGTGGTGAAACGGGCCATCTTCGGGGCGCTCGACGAGCTGGCCCTGGGCTGGCTCCTCTCGGGCCGGCGGACGAGCTTGAAGAAGACGGCGGCGGAAGTCGCCGGTTGGTTGGTGCGCGGGCTCGAAGCCCGTTAACGGAGGAAGTCTTGAAGATTCTGGTCACGATCAAACGAGTCGAGGATTACGAGTCGAAGATCAAGGTGCGGCCGGACAACACCTGGATCGTCACCGAGGGCGTCAACTACCGCGCCAACCCCTTCGACGAGATCGCCGTCGAGGAGGGGCTCCGCCTGCGCGACACCAACGCGCCCAGCGAAGTGGTCGCGGTCAGCATCGGCAGCGGCGCGGCCACCGCCGAGATCCGCAGCGCGCTGGCCATGGGCGCGGACCGCGGCATCCTCGTCAAGCACGACGGCTTCGTCGACAGCGACGCGGTGGCGCGGCTGCTCGTCAAGGTCATCGAGAAGGAGAAGCCCGACCTGGTCCTGATGGGCAAGCAGGCGGTGGACGTGGACGACAACGTCACCGGCCAGCTGCTCGCCGAGTACCTCGGCTACGGGCAGGCGACTTTTGCCTCGAAGAAGGAGTCGCTCGAGTCGCCGGAAGAGAAGGGCAAGAAGCCGGGGCTCAAGCTCGCCGCCGACAAGAAGTCGGTCCAAGTCGTCCGCGAAGTCGACGGCGGCGTCGAGACGCTGGAGCTGCAGCTGCCCGGCATCGTCACCGTCGACCTGCGCCTCAACATCCCGCGCTACGCCAGCCTTCCCAACATCATGAAGGCGAAGAAGAAGCCCATCGAGGAGCTGAACCCCGCGGGCCTCGGCGTCGACGTGGCGCCCAAGGTGAAAGTGGTCAAGGTCGAGGCGCCTCCCGCGCGCGCGGCCGGCATGAAGGTTCCGGACGTGGCGACGCTCATCCAGAAGCTCCACAACGACGCGAAGGTGGTCTGAACATGGCGACGATCCTCCTGGTTGCGGAGCAGGCGCACGGCCATCTCAAGAAGGCGACGCTGCAGGCGCTCACCGCCGCGCAGCAGCTGGCGCAGAAGAACGGCGGTCAGGTCCAGGGCCTGGTCATCGGCGCGGGCGCGCAGCAGTCGGCGCAGGAGTTGGCCGGGTACGGCATCGCGGTGCACGCGGTCGAGGCGGGCTTCGAGCACGCCCTCGCCGAGACCCACGGCGCTGCCGTCGTCGAGGCGGCGAAGAAGCTGGGCGCCACCGACGTGGTGGTCGCCGCCACTGCGTACGGCAAGGACATCGCGCCGCGGGTGGCCGCCCGGCTGGGCGCCGGCATCGCCTCCGACGTGCTCGCGGTGGTCAGCGCCAGCCAGTTCAAGCGCGCCATGTGGGCCGGCAACGCCATCGCCACCGTGGAAGTGACCACGGCGGTCAAGGTCGTCACCGTCCGCGCCACCGAATTCGCCGCCGCGCAGAAGAGCGGCAGCCCGGGGGCGGTGCAGGCGCTGGCGGTCGCGGCGCCGGCGTCGAAGACGAAGTTCGTCGAGTACGCCGAGGTGAAGAGCGCGCGCCCCGAGCTGACCGAGGCCTCGGTGGTCGTCTCCGGCGGCCGCGGGACCAAGGGCGACTTCAAGCCCATCGAAGCGCTGGCCGACGCGCTGGGAGCGGCGGTGGGCGCGTCCCGCGCGGTCTGCGACGCCGGCTGGCAGCCCAACGATCTACAAGTCGGGCAGACCGGAAAAGTCGTGGCGCCCAAGCTCTACATCGCGGCGGGCATCTCCGGCGCCATCCAGCACCTCGCCGGCATGAAAGGCTCGAAGACCATCGTCGCCGTCAACAAGGACCCGGAGGCGCCCATCTTCCAGGTGGCCGACTACGGCCTGGTCGCCGATCTCTTCAAGGCGCTGCCCGAGCTGACCGAGGAAGTGAAGAAGCTGAAGTGACCGCGGGACTCGACCGCCTCGGGGTGCGCCGGATTCCGGTGCCGGTGCCCTTTCCCGAGGCGGGCGGGCCCGCCAACGTCTACGTCATCGAGGAGGAGGGCGGCGGCGTCGCCCTCTTCGACGCCGGCATCGGCACCAAGGAAGGCCGCGACGCCATCCACGCTGGCTTCGCCCAGGCCGGCCTCTCGCTGGGCGACATCCGCCGCATCTTCATCTCGCACGGCCACCTCGACCACTACGGCTACGCCCGGGCCGCGCAGGAGGCGAGCGGCGCACCCGTCTTCGTCCACGCCCGCGACCACGACAAGGTCACCGGCCGCGACCGCACCCAGGGACGCCTCGACCTCTACGCCGCCTGGCTGACCCGGCTGGGCGCGCCGCTGCACCTGCTCGATCACGTCCGGATGCACTGGCAGGATTCGCACCGCATGGCCCGGCCCATCGAGGAGGCCCAAGACCTCGAGCCGGGCACGCGGCTGCGCTTCAAGCACTTCTCCGCCGAGGTCCTCCACCTGCCCGGCCACACCCCCGGGCTGGTCTGCCTCTGGGCCGCGGCGGCCGGGGTCCTCTTCTCCGACGACCACCTGCTCGAGCGCGTCTCGCCCAACCCGCTGCTCGATCTGGAGAGCCATGCGGAGCCGGTGCACAAGGCGCTAGTGGAGTACGTCCGCTCGGCGAAGCGGGTGCGCGCGCTGCCGGTGACGCTGGTGGCACCCGGACATGCGGAGCCGTTCTCCGGGCACGTCGAGCTCATCGACCGGCTGCTGGGCTTCTACCAGCTGCGCCAGGCGAAGCTGCTCAAGCTGCTGGGCGAGCAGGGCCCGCGCACGCCGGCGGAGCTGGCGCCGCAGATCTTCCCCCGCGCCCGCGAGCACCAGCTCTACCTGACCCTCTCGGAAGTGATGGGCAACCTCGAAGTGCTGGAGGCAGAGGGCCGCGTCGCCCGCGCGGAGCACCAGGGCCTCCTCCGCTTCGAAGCGCTGTGAGATCCGGGGACACCATACGCAACCCGTGCCAAACCGCGTTGGCATGGCCAATTGCGTATGGTGTCCCCGGAACTGCCGGGCTAGTTTGCGCGGATGATCCCGCGTTGGCTGTGGCGCGCCGCCTGGCTGCTGGTTCCCGCGGCGTGGGCGGTCCACCACTTCGCGCACAGCGACGCGCTGACCTTCGCCATCAGCTGCCTCTCGCTGGTGCCGCTGGCCCGGACCATGGGCAACGCCACCGAGGAGCTGGCCGAGCGGATGGGCCCGGCCACCGGCAGCCTGCTCAACGCGACCTTCGGCAATGCCGCCGAGCTGATCATCGGCATCTCGGCGCTGCGGCACGGCCACGTCGCCCTGGTGAAGGGCAGCCTCACCGGATCGATCCTCGGCAACCTCC
>JAYWAJ010000249.1:0-5017 GCA_043782525.1 Deltaproteobacteria bacterium
TGTAGATCTCGCAGACGCGCAAGAGAAGATCGAGTTGTGGCGAAGGGACTACAACGAGGTCAGGCCGCACAGCTCGCTGGGATACCTGTCGCCGACGGAGTACATCAATCAACTGCGAGGAGTTGCGTAGAGGCCGGGCTCAAACCGGGGAGCAGGTCACTTCCGCGGACGTATCGTTGAACCACCGTCGCGAACACGCCGTGGGAGTCGAGCACCTCAGGAACCTCTGACGTGCGATCGAGCTTCAGGGTCTTCTTGCGGACGCGGTCCCTGGCGCAACCCTGGGAGCGCGCCCGTTTGCCGGAATACCCTCTCGACACGAGCCCGACGGGCACGGTCGGCAACGTCGACCGCTCCGGCTGCATCGGCTGGCGCAAGGGAAGCTCTTTGTCACCCGCGCTCTCGCCGGTGAGATCGGTGAGCCGAATCATTCGACGCCGAACGGCGTCAGTGGACTGGCGAACAAGATCACGAACCCCACGGCGGCGCTGATCAGGCCGCCAACGACGGCGACCTCCACCACCGCCGCGGCAGTCTCAGCCGAGCAGCCGCCGCGATCGCAGAGTCCGTAGGCGACCCCCGCGGGGATCCAGGCGACGGGCCTGCGCAGAACTCGCCGCGCGTCCCGGCTCTCCCGCTTACGACCGCAGCACCACCGGCTGCGACAGCTTCTCCGCCACCAGCTTCCCCAGCTCGGTGAACAGCTCCGCGCCGGTCTTGGTGTCCCGCCAGCTCTGCGTCGCCTCGTGCCAGCCGAAGTGCGCCGCCGACAGGTTCGCCGACAGCCAGATCTGCTGCGCCGTCCCGTGGCTGTTGACCACGTACTTGGCGCCGTCGGCGAACTCCAGCGTCAGGACGGCATCGGCCAGATCGACATCCAGGTCGTCGGAGACGTTCTCCAGCGCCGTCTCCAGCCTGGTCAGCGCCGCCCGCGCCCGCCGGTCGAACTCTTTCTCATCCATCGTGCGCCAGCCTCTCCAGCGCCGCACCGTCGACGCGCATGGTCAGCCATTCGCCCAGCCGCCGGGCGCCCAGCTTCTCGTAGAACTGGAGCGCGGGCTCGTTCCAGTCGAGCACCTGCCACTGGAAGCGCCCGCAGCCTTCGCGGACGGCGATCCGCGCCAGCTCGACGAAGAGCGCCTTGCCGATCCCCTTCGCCCGCAAGTGCGGCCGCACGAAGAGGTCCTCCAGGTACAGCCCCCACCGCCCCTGCCAGGTCGAGTAGTTGTGGAAGTAGAAGGCAAAGCCCGCCACCTCGCCGTCCCAGAGCGCCAGCAGGCAGAAGAAGCGCGGCGCCGCCCCGAAGCCGTCGCGCAGCAGATCCTCCTCGGTGGCGACGGCCGCCGCGGGCTCCCGCTCGTAAGCCGCCAGCTCGCGGATCAGCGCCAGGATGGAGCCGACATCGCCGCGCTCTGCAGGCCGGAGGACGAGCATCGCAGGAGAGTGTGCCCGCAACGGCCGTCCCGCGCTACAACTACGGGCGTGCCGGGTCCGCTGCGCATCGTCACCTATAACGTCCGCTACTTCGGGCACGCGCTGCGCGGCCTCGCCAGCACGCGCGGCAACAAGCGGGGCATCGCCGAAGCGCTCGGCGCCCTCGACCCGACGGCCGACATCGTCTGCCTGCAGGAGGTGGAGACCATCTCCCTGCGCTCGAAGCTCGCCTTCCGCCGCTCGCACGGGGAGGAGACGCAGCTCGAATCCTTCATGACCACGCTGGAGGAGGCCTTCGAGAAGCGGGCGCCGCCCTTCCCCTACGACGCCTTCTACTTCCGCGCCCACGTCAACCGCTTGGCCGGCACGCCGCTGCAGAGCATGGGCCTCGCCATCCTGGTGCACCGCTACCGCCTCAAGATCGACAGCCACAACTGCGAGAGCCCGCAGAACATCACCTACCACCACGTGCTGCGCTGGAAGGACCGCAAGCAGACCCGCATCTGCGCGCACATGCGGCTCCTGGGGCCGGGCGGAAAGCCGTTCCACATCTTCAACACCCACCTCAGCCTGCCGACGCCGTTCGCGAGGGCGTTCTGGACCAGCAAGGAGAAGATGGGCTTCGGCGTCAACCAGCTGCAGGAAGCGAAGACGCTGGCCGCCTTCATCCAGCGGCACGCGGCGGGCGAGCCCTTCATCGTCTGCGGCGACTTCAACTCGCCGCCGGGCTCGCCCGTCTACCGCTACCTGACCGAGGAGGCGGGCCTGCTCGGCGTGCAGAAGAAGCTCGGGCAGATCGACGACGACCCGCGCTCGTTTCCGACGGCGGGCTTCATGCGCCTGCGCATGCACACCGACCACCTCTTCTCCGGCGGAAAGCTCCGCTGGATCGACCTCGCCGAGACGCGGAAGTTCGGCGACCGCGCCAGCGCCTTCCACGGCAAGTCGGACCACATGCCGCTCATCGCGCGGTTCGAATTGTGATCGCTGCCGTCTGCTTCGGGGAGGCGCTGGTCGACCTGCTGCCCGACCGCCGCGGCCGCCTCCGGGACTGCGAGCGCTTCGAAGTCCACTCGGGCGGCGCCCCCGCCAACGTCGCCGTCGGCCTGGCGCGGCTGGGGCTTGCGACCGCCTTCGTCGGCGTCGTCGGAGAGGACGAGTTCGGCCGCCTCCTCGAGCGCAAGCTCAAAGCCGAAGGCATCGACGCGCGGCTGCGATACACCGCCGAGGCGGGCACCGGCCTCTGGTTCGTCGCCCTCGACGCGCGCGGCGACCGGACCTTCTTCGCGCCCACCGGGAAGGACAGCGCCGACAAGCTCATCGACGACAGCGACTTCGCCCGCGTGCCCGACGCCCGAATCTTCCACTGCGGCTCCTCAGCCCACGTCCGTCCCGGGGCGGGCGACGTGCTGCGCCGCGCGGTCCGGGCCGCGAAGGAGCGCGGCATGACCGTCTCGTTCGACCCCAACGTCCGCGCCCACCTCTGGCGCGACCTCGCCGACCTGACCGCGCTCTGCCGCGACGTCTTCCCCTTCTGCGACATCGTCAAGCTCTCGGAGGACGAGCTCGCCCCCTGCCTCGGCGGCCCCACCGCGCCCGGGCCGGCCCTCGACGCGCTCCACGCGCTGGGCGTGAGGCTCGCCTGTGTCACCCTCGGCGCGCGCGGGGCGATGGCCCGCAGGGGCGACGAGCGGGTCCAGGTCCCCGCGCCGCAGGTCGAGGTCGTCGACACCACCGGCGCCGGCGATGGCTTCGTCGCCGGCCTGCTCTCGCAGGATCCCCTCCGGGCCCCGCTCGAGGCGGCGCTCGCCTTCGCCTGCGCGGTCGGCAGCGCCGTCTGCACCAGGCTCGGCGCCGTCGCCGGACTTCCGAGGCTATAGTGCGCCCCCTCACGGAAAGGCCGCATGGAACTGCCTGATCCGCGCGAACGCGCCGTCGTCCTGCTCATCGCGGCGGTGCAGTTCATCAACATCCTCGACTTCGTCATGGTGATGCCGATGGGGCCCGACTTCGCGGCCGCCCTCGGCATCCCCGCCTCCAACCTGGGGCTGATCGGCGGCAGCTACACCGCGGCAGCGGCCGTCTCGGGCCTTTTGGGCTCGTTCTTCCTCGACCGCTTCGACCGCCGCCCGGCGCTGGGCGTGGCCATGCTGGGCCTCGTCGTCGGCACCGCGCTGGGCGGCTTCGCCACCGGCCTACCCTCGCTCCTGGCGGCGCGCATCGTCGCCGGCTGCTTCGGCGGACCGGCCACCTCCCTCGCCTTCTCCATCATCGCCGACGTGGTCCCGGCGCAGCGCCGGGGCGCGGCCATGGGCAAGGTGATGGGCGCCTTCTCCATCGCCAGCGTGCTCGGCGTCCCGGCGGGGCTGGAGCTGGCGCGGCACCTGGGCTGGCGCGCGCCCTTCTTCGCGGTGGCGGGGCTGGGACTCGTCATCGCCACCACCGGCGTCTTCCTGCTCCCGCCGCTGCGCGGGCACCTCGGGGCCGCCGGCAGCGTCCGCAAGCAGCTGGTGCCGCTGCGCCGCCTGCTCGGGCAGCGCAACGTGCTCCTCTCCTGGGCGATGACCTTGGTGGCGATGGCGGGCGGCTTCGTCCTCATCCCCAACATCTCGGCCTACGTGCAGTACAACCTCGGCTACCCGCGCGCGCACCTCGGCCTGCTCTACCTCTGCGGCGGCGTGGTCAGCTTCGTCGCCACCCAGACCGCCGGCCCGCTCGTCGACCGCTTCGGTTCGTTCCGGGTCGGCAGCATGGGAACTCTGCTCCTGGTGGTCGTGGTGGGCGGCGGCTTCGTGCTCGCGCCGCCGCTCTTTCCCGTGCTCGGCATCTTCACCGGGATGATGTTCGCCTTCGGCTTCCGCAACGTCGCCTACAACACCCTCACCACCAAGGTGCCGCGGGGCGACGAGCGCGCCCGCTTCATGTCCATCCAGTCGGCGGTGCAGCACGGGGCCTCGTCGGCAGGCGCCTTCGCCTCCTCGCTCATGCTCACCGAGCTGCCGGGCGGCGCGCTGCGGGGAATGGCGCGAGTGGGCCTCACCTCCATCGCGCTCACCCTGGTCCTGCCCGTCTTCCTCTTCGCGGTGGAGTCCGCCGTCCGCAACCGCGCAGCCGCGCCGGTGCTCGCCTAGCGCATGGACGAGCTGCGCAAGCTGCTGCGCCTCGCGGCGCCCATCGCCCTCACCCAGGCGGGCTACGCGCTGATGGGGCTCATCGACACCGCCGTGGTCGGGCGGCTCGGGGCGGCCGCCCTCGGCGCCATCGGCCTCGCCAACGGGCTCTTCATCGCCGTCGCCATCCTCGGCATCGGCGCCATGATGGGCCTCGATCCGCTCTTCGCGCAGTCGCTCGGCGCCGGCGACCAACGGCGCGCGCGCGCGCTCATCTGGCAGGGAGTCTGGCTCTCGGTGGCGGTGACGCTGGCGCTGGCCCTGCCCATCGCCGCGCTGCCGCTCCTGCTCGAGCCGGCGGGCATCGAGCCGCAGGTGGCCCGGGAGGCGCGGCTCTTCCTCTGGCTGCGGCTGCCGGGGCTGTGGCCGATGCTCGCCTTCGCCGGGCTGCGCGCCTACCTGCAGGCGGCGGG
>JAYWAJ010000250.1:0-5015 GCA_043782525.1 Deltaproteobacteria bacterium
GTCAGCTCCACCAGCGCGGTGAGCGCGTCGGATCCCGGGTCGCCCGCCGGCTGCAGGTGCGCGGGAGCCAGCCGGCGCACCGCCGCCAGCGCCGCCTCCACCCGTGCAGTTTGTACAACCTGTGCGCCGACGCCCGGAGCAGCCGGGGCGTTTTGTACGAGGTGGGCGGAGGGATCCTTGGCCAACGCCCCCGCCGCCTCCTGGACGACGTAGGCATCCGGGTCCGCGAGCAGGCTCTGCAGATCGGCTCCCAGCGGCGCGCCGGCTGCCCCTGCCGTGGCGCCGCGAACGCGGGCGTCGGGATCCTGCATCGCCGCCCGCGCCGGCTCGACCAGCCCCAGCTCTGCCGCCAGCGCCCCGATCCGCGCCCGCGCCCGCCAGTCGCCGCGGTGATCGCAGAGCGGCGTGTCGATGAGCTGCTTGCGGATCCGGTCGCGCGCCTGCGCCGCCGCGCAGCGGACCCCCTCCTCCGGCGCGGTAAGCGGAAGCGCGGGCAGCGCCTCGGGACCCAGCTGCGCCGCCGCCTCGAAGAGCGCCACCAGCACGTGCGGCGAGGTCTGCCGCGGGACCACGGAGACGAGCAGCGCCACCGCTCCCGGCGCGGTCGCGAGACCGCGCGCCGCCTCGACGCGGACGCGCCAGTCGGCATCCTCGAGGGCAGGCGCGAGGCCCTCCGCCGGAAATCCTTGCTTGCCCCAGGCGCGCGCCGAGAGCGCCCGCGTCCACGGATCGGCGGAGCGCAGGCTCGCCGCCAGCGCCTGCTGCAACCCCAAGGCGCTGCCTTTCGGCAAGCGCGAGAGCGCATACGCCGCCCCGGCGCGCGGGAGCGCCGCGGCCAGCGCGGACCAGGTGCCGGGCGGAAACTTCGCCTCCGGATTGCGCGCCAGGATCCCGAGCGCGAAGGCCGCCTCGTCCACCGCCGGCCCCGAGAGCGCGGCGACCAGCGCCTCGGCCTGCGGCGACTTCCCCGCGACGGAGCCGGCCAGCGCCCGCGCCGCCGCAGGCGCCGACGGGCAGGACTGCGACAGGCAGCGCAGCAGCGCGGGCACCCCGCCGTCGATGCGCCCCAGCGCCCACGCCGCCGTCTCGCCCACCTCGCCGTCGAGGAGAAGCTGCGCCAGCCGGAGGGCGGCCTGCGCGTCGCCGATGCGTCCCGCGGCCAGCGCCGCCCGCGCGCGGGTGGCGGCGGCTGGCGCATCGAGCAGGGCCCGGACCGCGGCGTCCGGACGCCGCTGCAGCTCCGCGGCCTGGCACTGCGCGTCGATCCGGGAAGCCGCGGAAGTCGCCGCCGCCCGGGGCGGCTTCACCTCGGGCCGCGCGCAGGCTGCGAGCAGCAACAGCGAGAGCACCCTCACCTGGACGCCTCCTTCGCGGGCACGATACTCCGCCCCTGCGCTACCTGCCGTGCGGATACTCGCGGCCTTTCCAGATGGGCCCCTTGCCGCGCAGCTGCCGGACCGCCGAGTGCATGAGGATGCCCATGAAGCAGAGGGTCGCGAGCGGCAGCGAGAGCGCCCAGGCCGCCGGAGGGAAGACCACCGCGAAGATGAGCCACCGCTGCAGGAGCGCAACGGTACAGCCGGCCAGCGCCAGCGCCAGGAGCTCTCCGCGCAGGAAGGGCGCGGCGAAGAACGGCAGCGCCGAGAGCCCGATCATCAGCATGCCGCCCAGCGCCTTCCACGGCCCGCCCGCGCCCGCCGAGGCGTTCTTGACGAAGCCCCACCAGATCTCCGCGAACGACGTGTACATCCGCACCGAGACCAGCGCGCGGCCGTTGGCGGCATGGATTCTGTGGCCGGCGCCTTTCACCAGCCGCGCCAGCTCGAGGTCGTCGGCGACCCGGTCGCGGATGGCGGCGTGCCCGCCGACCTGCGCGTAGACGTCGCGGCGGACCAGGAGATATTGCCCGTTGGCGATGGCCACCGGCGAGTTCGGGTCGTTGACCTTGCGCAGCGGGAAGGCGCCCAGCACCGCCGCGAGCACGTGGGTCATGAGCGCCCGCTCCCAGAAGGTCTCGGCGCGGATGCGGGTCAGGAGGGTGAAGAGATCGACGCCCTGCGCGGCGGCCATCGCCGAGGGGAGGGCCGCCGGCGCGTGCTCGGTGTCGGCGTCGGTGAAGAGCAGCCAGCTGGCGTCGCCCGCGTGGAGGACGCCCTGCGCGTTGCCGTGGTTCTTCCCCAGCCACCCGGCCGGCAGCGCGGTGCCGCGGACGAGGGTGAGCCGCGGCTCGGCGAGGGCCGCCGCCTCCGCGTAGGTCGCGTCCTCGCTGCGATCGTCGACGCAGATGACGCGCAGCCGCGGCCAGTCTTGCGCCAAGAGCGAGCGCAGGCAGGCGCCGATCTGGTGCGCTTCGTTGCGCGCCGGAACGATGACGGCAACTTCTTCGGCGTCGGGAGGCGGCCGCGCAAGGGGAATCGCCTGGAGCAGCCGCGCGTCGAGGAGCGCGCTGACCAGCAGCGCGGCCCAGAGGAGCAGCGCCGTCCCGAGCAGGACGCTAATGGCTGCAGTTCCCGCCCACCGCGGTGGGGCCGGTGCAGATGGCGCGGCGGGGCAGCACGGTGGCGGCGTCGTTCTTGTCGTAGCGCGACGGCAGCGTGCCCAGCGCGTGGACGTACCCGCCCAGCGCCTCCCACTGCTTGATCTCGGTGTTGTTGGGCGCGGGCAGCGGGCGCTTGAGGATGGTCAGCGTCGGATCGTTGCCCGGCACGGGGACGCCGTCGGCGAGGTTCGGCATGGTGTCGTGGAGCGCCTTCAGCTTCACCCCGGCGAAGGTGGCAAAGGTCGCGATGTAGAGGCTGGCGGCGGCGCGCACCAGGCGCAGCGGGTTGCCGCGCGCGCTCGGCGCCCAGCCCGGATACCCGGGCAGCGAGTGATCGGCGTCGAGGGAGGCGTCGAAGACCACCTCGTAGTTGGCGTCGCCGTCGTAGGTCCCGGCCACCAGCGCGGCAGGCGTCAACTGCCACATCTTGGTGACGCGGCCGTTCTGGGGATCGAGCGGGCTGCCGTTGGGATTGAAGGCCTTGCGGCCCAGGTCGTACTGGAAGCGGAAGCCCGCCGGCACCACGAAGAGATCGTCGTGGCCGGTGTACGCGAAGCCCGCGGTCACCTCGAAGGCGGCCTTGACCTCGGCGAGGTAGATGCCGAAGCGGCAGAGCGGATAGCCGGGCGTCCCGCTGCCGTTGGGCGGGGGCGATCCCCCCAGCGGCACGGCGGTGAAGAGGTCGGCGAAGCCGAGCTTGCCGGTCTTGCCCTTGCGCAAAGCGGGCGTGCGCACCACGCCCGCGGCCTCGACGGCGAGTTCAGTGGGCGCCACCTGGTTGGCGGCGGCAAGCTGCGCGTCGGCGGTCAGGTCGATGAGCGCCGTCTCCTGCAGCTTGCCCGCGTTGTCCACGTCGAAGGGCAAGGTCACCAGCGGGAAGTTGTAGTAGCTGCCGAGCCCGGTGGCCGCGGGCGGCGCGCCCCCGAGGATCTCCGCCAGCGTGTACTTGAGGAAGGAGAACGACTGCCCGGGGATGTTCTGCTGCTCGAGCGCCCCGATGGTCGTGCCGACGATGGTGTTGATGGTCGCGTCGGCGGGGGCGAGGGCGTCGGTGACCGGGATCAGCTTCGAGCCGGCGAGATCAAACGTCACGCTGCGATCGCCGTTGACGGTGAGGGCGATGCGGCCGACGGTGTCGCCGAAGCGGCCCGCCTGCTGCACCAGCACGCTGCGGCCGTCGTAGCGGTTGGTCACCAGCGTCGCCGGGAAGTCGCTGTGGGAGTGGCCGCTGACGATGACGTCGAGGCCGGAGACGTTCTGCGCGATGGCCAGGTCCTCGCTCTTGGACGGGCTGGCCACGTCGGCGCCACTGTGGCTGAGCGCCACCACCAGGTCGACGTGGTCGTCGCGGCGCAGGCTGTTCACGACGGGCTGCACGTCGTCGTAGATCTGCGCCAGGGAGGCGATCTGGTTGGAGGCGGTGGTGCCGGCCGCCACCGAGAAGGTGACCGGCGCCGCGGCGGGAGCGACGGAGGCGGCGTCGGCGCCCATGATGCCGATGAAGCCGACCTTGAGCCCGGAAGGCGTGGTGATGACGTACTTGCCGTGGATGGGCTTGGACGGGTCGCCGTTGAGCGCGTCGTACTTCGCGGCCAGCAGGCTGTCGGCGTCGGTGCCGCTGAAGTGGATGTTGGAGGCGACGATGGGCGGCAGGCCCTTGGGCAGCCCCGCGACGTCGGCGTTGGCCGCGTCGATGGCGAGGGCGAGGCCGGTGGGGCCGTAGTCGAACTCGTGGTTGCCGAGGGTGGTCAGGTCGTAGCCGAGGACTTTCATCACGCGGTAGTCGGCGGAGATGCTGGTGGCGGCGATCTGCAGCAAGGACCCCATCATGTTGTCGCCGGCGGAGACGGTGAGCGAGTCGGCGCCGGCGGCGGTGGCGGCGTCGCGCTCGGTCTTGAGCACCGAGGCGCGGCGCGAGGCCCCGCCCTTGACGCCGCTGCCGGGAGCGGCGGGAACGGGAAAGTCGTCGACCTCGGGGCCGAGCCCGATCAGGTGCGAGTGCTCGTCGTTGGTGTGGAGCAGGACCAGCTTGCGCGGCGCCTTGCTGCTGCCGCCGCAGGCGAGCGCGAAGGCAAAGACCACCACGAAGAAATGACGCATGGATTCCCCCCGGAGAATGGCGGGGGAGAAACGCACTGTCGGCCGCGGTCTGTCAAGCCGCCGCGGGCTCAGTGCCCGCCCGGATCTTTTTCTCCCGCGCGCACCGCCGCCGGCAGCACGTTCTCGCGGGGAGGAATGGGACAGTTGTAGAGCGGCGAGAAGGCGCAGGCGGGGTTGTAGGCGCGGTTGAAGTCGAGGGCGTAGCGATCTCCGCCCAGCGCCTGGGCGTCGACGTAGCGTCCCACCGGATAGCTCTCGTGGCCGGTGGTCTGGTCGCGGAAGAAGATCGAGACCGCCGCCTCGCCCTGCCCGGGCTCGAGGAGACGCAGCGCCGACAGCTTCATCGGCTTGCCCTCCAGCTGGAACTGCAGCTGGC
>JAYWAJ010000251.1:0-5001 GCA_043782525.1 Deltaproteobacteria bacterium
AAAATTATTTTTTTGACCGGGCGCCGGGGAGGCGCAGGATCCCGCCGTGGATCCGGAGCTGGAAGAATTCGCGGCGCACCTGGCGCAGGTGGAGCGCGCCTCGCCGCATACGCAGCGCGCCTACCTCTCCGACCTGCGCCAGCTGGCGGAGTTCCTGCGCGGGCGCGGCACGGCGCTGGACGCCGCCACCCGCGACGACCTGCGCGCCTTTCTCGCCTCGCGATTCGGCAGCAACTCGGCCGCGACGCTGTCGCGCAAGCAGGCTTCGCTGCGCGCCTTCTACGAGCACCGCGTGCGGATGGGCAAGCTGCCCGACAGCCCCGCCCGCCGCCTCGTCTTCCCCAAGCGGCGCAGCTCGCTGCCCAACGTGGTCAGCGTCGACGACTGCTTCGCCCTCCTGGAGGCGCCCTCGCAGCGCAGCGCCACCGGCCTGCGCGACCGCTGCGCGCTGGAGCTGCTCTACGGCGCCGGGCTGCGCGTCTCCGAGCTGGTGGGACTCGATCTGGCGGATCTCCAGGAGGGCATGCTGCGGGTGCGCGGCAAGGGCGGCAAGGAGCGCGAGGTGCCCATCGTCAGAAAGGCGCAGGCGGCGCTGCAGGCGTACCTCGCGCGCCGCGCCGAGCTGCAGCCGGGCCCTGCCGCCGGGAGTGCGGCGGCGGGTGGCGCGCTGCTGCTCAACCGGCGGGGCGGGCGGCTCACCACCCGCAGCGTGGCCCGGCACCTCGCGCGCTACGCGCTCATCGCCGGCGCGCGGCGGCACGTCCATCCCCATGCGCTGCGGCACAGCTTCGCCACCCACCTGCTCGACATGGGCGCCGACCTGCGCGGCATCCAGGAGTTGCTGGGCCACGCCTCGCTCTCGACCACCCAGCGCTACACCCACGTCTCCGCCGAGCGCCTCGTGCAGGTCTACGAAGACGCGCACCCGCGCGCGCGGAAGGCGCCTGCTCCGCGGTGAGGTGAGGGCGGCGGTGACGGGCCACCAGGCCGCTCCTCTCAGGCGCGGTCGCGGCGGCGGCGGGCCAGGTCGAGCTGGCCCTCGAGGAACTGCAGCATCGTCGTCCCCTCGACCGCGAGCTGCTGCGGGATGAACGAGGCGCGGGTCAACCCCGGCAGCGTGTTCAGCTCGAGGAAGACCGGGCCTCCCGCCCCGACGATCAGGTCGGTGCGCGAGTACCCTTCGCAGCCCAGCGCGCGGTGGGCGTCGAGCGCGAGCTGCTGCGCGGCCCGGGTCACCTCCAGCGCGACCTCCGCCGGCGTGATCTCCTTCGTCCCCTTGCCGAGATACTTGCCCTCGAAGTCGAAGGCGCGCCCCGGGTCGAGCCGCACCTCGCTGGGCGGCAGCGCCCGCGGACCCTGCGGCCCGTCGATCACGCCCACGGTCAGCTCGGTGCCGGCGACGAACTGCTCGGCGAGATAGGCATCGCCCGAGGCCGCGATGCGGAGGGCCGCCGGCTCGACGTCTGCCTCCGAGAGCAGGTGGTAGAGGCCGACGCTGCTGCCGCCGGCGACGGGCTTGGCGACGATGCGCTGGTGCACGGCGAGCAGCGCCCGCAGCGTCTTCCGCATCACCGTGGGATCCGCCGAGAGGTGCACCGACTGCGCGATGCGCACGCCGGCCGCGCTGGTCACCTGCTTGGCGATCTCCTTGTCGAAGGCCTGCGCCGACGCCAGCGCGCCCGGGCCGGTGAAGGCGATGCCCCGCCCCTCGAGCATGCGCTGGAGGGTGCCGTCCTCGCCCTCGCCGCCGTGCAGCGCCAGGAGGTAGACGCGCTGCGGGTCGCTCTCGACGGCCCGGACCAGGCTGGCGAAGGCGGCCTCGCCGGCAGGGAAAAAGTCGGTCTCGAAGGGCCGCTCGAAGCGCGCCAGCTCGTCGCGCCGCACCGCGAAGGCCGCCCCCGCGGGGGAGAGGAAGAGCAGCTGCGCCTCATCGAGGATGGCCGAGACGTGCTGGGCCGAGGCCACGGAGACGCGGCGCTCGCTGGACGAGCCGCCGAAGAGGATGGTCGCGTCGGTTCCAGACATGATTCCGGGGACACCATACGCAATTCGTGCCAACGGCGCACGGGCATCGTGAGTTGCGTATGGTGTCCCCGAAACTGCGCGTTAGCATGGGCGGGATGAGAATCCGGTCGACGACGGTGGTCTGCGTGCGCAGGGACGGCAAGGTCGCCATGGGCGCGGACGGCCAGGTGACGCTGGACAAGACGGTCCTCAAGCACGGCGCCAAGAAGCTGCGCCGGCTGGGCGACGGCAAAGTGCTGGCGGGCTTCGCGGGCGCCACCGCCGACGCCTTCACCTTGTTCGAGCGCTTCGAGGGCAAGCTGAAGGACTTCTCCAGAAACCTCGCCCGCGCCGGCGTCGAGCTGGCCAAGGACTGGCGCACCGATCGCTTCCTGCGCCGCCTCGAGGCGCTGCTCATCGTCGCCGACGCGGAGCGGACGCTGATCCTCTCCGGCACCGGCGACGTGGTCGAGCCCGACGAAGGCGTGGCCGCCATCGGCAGCGGCGGGCCCTATGCCCAGGCGGCGGCCAGCGCGCTGCTCGGCCACTCGACGCTGACGGCGCGGCAGATCACCGAGGAGTCGCTGCGCATCGCCGGCCGCATCTGCATCTACACCAACGACCAGATCTCCATCGAGGAGCTCTGATGCGGGACCTGACCCCGAAGGACATCGTCGCCGAGCTGGATCGCTACATCGTCGGGCAGGCCGCGGCCAAGCGCGCGGTGGCCATCGCGCTGCGCAACCGCTGGCGCCGGTTCAAGCTCGCGCCGGAGCTGCGCGACGAGGTGATGCCCAAGAACATCATCCTGGTCGGGCCGACCGGCGTCGGCAAGACCGAGATCGCGCGCCGACTCGCCAGGCTGGCGGGGGCGCCCTTCGTCAAGGTCGAAGCCTCCAAGTTCACCGAGGTGGGCTACGTCGGAAAAGACGTCGACTCGATGATCCGCGACCTGGTCGAGCACGGCGTCCAGCTGGTCCGCGAGGAGAAGCAGAAGGAGGTGCTCCCCCGCGCCGGCGAGCTGGCGGAAGAGCGGCTGCTGGATTTGCTGCTGCCCGGCTCGCGGGACTCGACCCGCGAGAAGCTGCGCGGAATGCTGCGGGCCGGCGGGATGGACGAGCGCGAGGTGGAGATGGAGGTGCAGGAGCGCTCGACGCCGACCATGCAGATCTTCGGCGCCCAGGGCATGGAGGAGATGGGCCTGAACCTCCAGGAGATGCTGGGCAACCTGCCCTTCGGCAAGAAGGGCCGCAAGCGCAAGGTGGGCGTCCCCGAGGCGCGGCGGCTCTTGCAGCAGGAGGAGGCGGACAAGCTGGTCGACAAGGAGTCGGTGGTCCGCGAGGCGCTCGAGCGGGTGCAGTCGAACGGCATCGTCTTCATCGACGAGATCGACAAGGTGGCGCTGCCTTCGGGGCAGTCGCACGGACCCGACGTCTCGCGGGGCGGCGTGCAGCGGGATCTCCTGCCGCTGGTCGAGGGCTCGACGGTCAACACCAAGTACGGGCAGGTGAAGACCGACCACATCCTCTTCATCGCGGCGGGGGCGTTCCACGTCGCCAAGGTGAGCGACCTGCTGCCGGAGCTGCAGGGGCGCTTTCCCATCCGCGTCGAGCTGGAGCCGCTCACCCAGGCAGACCTGGTGCGCATCCTCGGCGAGCCGAAGAACGCGCTCACCAAGCAGTATGCGGCGCTGCTCGGGGCCGAAGGCGTGGAGCTGGTCTTCGAGGAGAGCGGCATCGCCGAGCTGGCCCGCATCGCCTCGGAGATGAACATCCGGGCGCAGAACATCGGCGCCCGGCGCCTGCACACGGTGCTGGAAAAAGTCTTGGAGGAAGTCTCCTTTACCGCCCCGGACCTGAGCGGGAAGACTCTCCGCATCGACTCCGCCTACGTCCGCGACCGCCTCGACCCCATCCTCAAGGACGAAGACCTGTCCCGCTATATCTTGTGAGTCCGCCCCAGTGAACCTGAGGCCTGAAGCCTGAGGCCTCAGGTTTCAAGACCTGCTTCAGCTCCTGTGCATCGCCCTCTTCGCCACCGCCCGGTCCTGCCCCTCCACCTTCATCACTCCCTCTTCCAGCAGCTGGCAGAGGATGCGCGCGGTGTCGAGCCGCTTCAGCCCGCAGATGGCGTAGAGATCCTCGAACGAGACCTCGCCGTCGATCTGCGCCAGCACGAACCCGGCGCGCGGGTCGAGGTTGAGCCAGATCACCTCGTCGGGCGGGATCGCCATCCGCGGGCGGCCCTCCATCGCGCCGATCTTGCTCTCGTACATCAGCGTCAGGTTGTGCTCGCAGAGGTCGTGCATCTGCTGGGCTTCCTTGTCGCCAGGGGCGCGGGCGAGGATCTTGCCGAGCAGCTCCAGCGCGCCCGAGAAGTCGTTGAGCCCCACCAGCTCGCGGGCGCCGCGCATCCAGACGTCGGTCTCGTCGTCGGCCACCGCCTCGATGGGCAGCGCCTCCTTGTGGATGTTCCAGGCGCCGCTCGCCTCGTCGCCGGCGTCCTCCGCCTGGGGAATGGCCACCGACGGGCCGTCGTCCCAGGGGCTGCGCTGGTCATCGGGTGTCGAGGATCCGGGCGCCTCCATGAACGAGGGCGCGGCCCGCTGCCCGGCAGGCGTCGGCGGGGTGAACGACTCGGTGATCCACGGCATCGAGGGCTGCGGAAGGTCGGCAGGCGGCGTGGCCGGCAGCCAGGGATGCGCGGGCTGCGCCGCCGCCGCGGGCGGACCGTTGGCCGCGCCCGCCGCGGCGCGCGCCGGGCCCATGTGGGCGTGGATCCGCTCCAGGGCCGAGCGGAGGAACTCGCGCGCGCGCAGGTTGGTGGGCTCGAGCAGGTACGCCTCCTCCCAGGCGCGCACCGCCTCCAGCATCCGCCCCTTCCGGTAGTGGTCGAGCCCCTCGAGGAGGAGGGCCGAAAAATGCCCGGTGGGTCCGCCGACGCTCATCTAGCTGTTCCCCAGTCCGCGCTCGACCGCGCCCTTGAGCGCGCCCAGCA
>JAYWAJ010000252.1:0-4998 GCA_043782525.1 Deltaproteobacteria bacterium
TAGCCGTCGTGCACGCAGACGACGCGGCTGACCTTGGCGGTGGCGAGCCTGGCCGCCGCGCTGCCCTTGATGGTGCGCAGCTTGCGCACGTAGTCGGCGGCGTTCTGCTGCAGCTTGGCGGCGTCGGCGGGGTCGAGCGCGGCCAGCGCTTTCTCGATGAACCAGGTCTGCTGGATGGCGTTGGAGAAGGAGATGAACGTATGCGAGTTGAGCCCCTCGCCGTGCGCCTGGCGCAGCATCGGCACCGCGTCGTTGGGCTTGATGAGCTTGACCTTGGTGTTCCCCGAGGCCTTGAGCATGGAGAGGATGAACTCGTCGTGGCCGACGCCGTTAATGATGATGGCGTCGAGGTCCTTCAGCTTGGCGATGTCCTCGGCCCGCGGCTGGTAGTCGCTCGCGTCCACCTCGCCGGGCAGGAGCGGGCGGACCTCGATGTCGGTGCCGCGGGTGACGTTGGAGGTCCAGGAGAAGTAGGGGTGCAGCGTCACGCCGACCTTGAGCGGGACGTGGGCGAGGAGCAGGGCGAGCAGGAGGCCGGCGTTCACTTGAGTGTCTCCTTGGCGGTGCCGAGGCGGATCTGCGTCCAGCCCTCGATCTCGGGGCGCGGGAAGATGGGCTCGGCGCCGGGGGCGAACTTGCGGCGCCAGTAGGTGACGTGCAGCAGCTTGCCGTCGGGGAGCAGTTCGTGCTCCTCGTCGACCACGCCGGCAACGGCCGTCTCGCCGCCCTTGGGCTCCGGCTCCTGCACCACCAGCAAGTACTCGGGGCTCCCTGCGCTTGCCGGCGTGCCGAGGTAGTTGACGAGCAGGCGCTCCTGCTTCATCGACCACTGGTAACCCGAGCGGTCGAGCGCGTCGGCGGCGAAAGGCGGGATCTGGTCGCGGGCGAGGCCTTCGGGCTTGGGCCAGGTGCCGGTGCTGGCGCGCAGGTTCTTCGCCTCGGCGAAGCCTTCGGTCAGCTCGCGCACGATGCGCTGCTCCGGCCCGGCCAGGTCCTGGAAGGTCATCTGGAAGGGCAGGTTGTCCGCCTGCGCGCTGCGGGCCCCGAGGCCGGTGCGCACGGCGATGGCATAGAGCGCGAACAGGACGATGGCGCCCGAGACCAGCAGGACGGAGACGCTCTCGTTGCTCTTCGAGGGAGAAATGACCTCGACGGTGCGGATGGGCAATTCGGGCACGGAGGCGAGGCTGGCCCCGGAGCGAACTTTCTGCAAGCCGGAAAGCGGTCCGGCGTCGAGAGTCGAATGTCCGCGCGAGCACACAGGCGTGCGCCTCATTCTTGATCGAGGATCGCTCATCGGGCAGTGGGAACTGCACAGGGAGTCTCCATGAAAACCGCATTGCTGCTGGCGATGTTTCTCCTCCCGATGGGCGCCTTCGCGCACGAGCACGCCGGCAAGCACGCCGCCTCCGTCGACGAGTGCAAGTCGATGGCCAAGGGCGCCAAGGAGAAGAAGTGCGAAGCCTGCGTGCAGCCAGGCGGCCACCACTTCCACCTCGGCAAGGTGAAGGGCGATCGCTGCCACGACGATTCGCACGACCCGGTGGAAAAGAAGAAGATGTAATCCGGGCATTTCCGGAGCGGTACATCCAAAACGTGCCGCCGTGACGTAAAGGTCGTAGGTCCGCTGGTCTGTCCTGGGAGTGGCGCCGCCGATGATGAAGGTCGACCCACCGCTCCGCGCGATGCTCCTGACCGCGGTGGCGGTTCACGGCCTGTTGGCGGCGCCCCTCGCGCACGCGGTCGAGCACGCCCGCGAGGCGGAGGAAGACGCCTCCGGCACCGCGGCGGTGAAGTGGGCTGCCGAGAAGAGCGGCGACCCGGTGGACGCGCTCGCCTACGCGCTCGAGCACGTGCATGCGCTCGGCCACGGCAGCGAGACACCTGCCCCGCACCATCACCAGCACGGCGGCCCCCAGGGCTCCCAGCACGGGCAAGGGACGCTGGTCCACTTTGCCTTCGCCCTGCACTCCGTTCCGCCGCCCCCGCCGCGGATCGCGCCACCCCCGCTGCCCGCGCTGCGCAGAAGCCTCAAGGAGCAGCGCCACACCCTCGTCCGCTACCTGGTCCCCGAGAGATCGCAGGCCCCGCCACGGCTGGTTTCGCAGCCGGACAGGTCCGTTGCCTTCCTCGCCTCCTCTCGGAGACCCCCATGCACTTTGCAGTCGCGGCTTGCCGCCGCTCGTTCGTCGTCGCCTTCGTCGCCGCCGTTTTCCTGATCCCCACTCTCGCCAGCGCGCAGGACGCGCTGCCCAACGCCGCAGAGCACCCGGGCCCGGCCACCCCTCCGCCCCAGGTGCCGTCGAACCTGCAGTCGGGGTTGCCCAAGGGCTTCCAGGCGCCGCAGCTCCTCGAGCGCGTGGAGCCGGTCTATCCCGACCAGGCCCGCCAGGAAGGGCTGCAGGGCGCGGTGCTGGTGCAGATCGTCGTCGATCGCGACGGCTCGATCCGCGAGGCGAAGATCGCCAAGGGGCTGGGCCACGGCTTCGACGAAGCGGCGCTCGGGGCCTCGCGCAAGCTGCGCTTCCAGCCGGCGACGCAGGACGGAATCCCCGTCTCGGTGCAGCTGAACTACGAGATCAACTTCCAGCTCGCGCCGCCCATCGAGACGGTCCGGCAAGTGGCCACCCCGCAGGCGCCGCCCGCGCCGGCGCCCGCGAAGGCCCCCAGGGCGGCTACCGGGGGGACAAGCGAGTTCGAGGCCACCGTCGAGGGCGACAAGCCCTTCACCGCCGCCAGCGCCTCGACCGTGCGCGACCGCGACTTCCTCCTCCGCCCGCGCGCGACGCCCGAGGACATCCTCCGCTCCGTCCCGGGCCTCGTCATCGCGCAGCACCAGGGCGGCGGCAAGGCCGACCAGCTCTTCCTGCGCGGCTTCGACTCCGACCACGGCACCGACGTCGCGGTGAACCTCGACGGCGTGCCCGTCAACATGCCCTCGCACGCGCACGGCCAAGGCTACGCCGACCTGCACTGGCTGATCCCCGAGGTGCTCGAAAAGGTCCAGATCAACAAGGGCCCGTACTTCGCCGACCAGGGAGACTTCGACACCGCCGGCTCGGTCAACCTCGTCTCCCGCGATCAGTTCGTGCACTCGCAGATCACCGTGCAGGGCGGAATCCTTCCCTCGACGCTGGGCCGCGTGAGCGGAATTCCGGGCTCGCTGCCCACCCGCGGCCTCGACTACCGCGTGCTGGGGATCGCGAGCCCCCATCTGGGAGAGGTACGGCCTTACTTCGCCGCCGAGGTGTCGGGCCTGCAGGGTCCCTTCCAGACCAGCGAGCAGCTGGAGCGCTACAACTTCTTCAGCAAGGCGAGCTGGGACCTGTCCGCGAACACCAGGCTCTCGGTGCTCGCCAGCGCCTACGCCTCGGCCTGGTACGGCTCGGGGCAGATCCCGGCGCGGCTGGTCGACTCCGGCATCCTCAACCGCTACGGCGCCATCGACCCGACCGAGGGCGGCGACACGCAACGGCAGCAGGTCATCGCCGCGCTCACCGCGCATCCGGACTCGACCTCGACCTTCTCCATCACCGGCGCGGTCATCCGCTACAACCTGGACCTCTACAACGACTTCACCTTCCAGCTCGACAACCCCGACGGCGACGAGATCGAGCAGACCGACAACCGGGTCACCTTCTACGCGGCCATGCGCTACGAGCGGCAGGATCGCGGCCTCTTGCCCGGCGCGGTGCTGACCACCATGGGGGTCCAGTTCCGCAACGACGCCATCACCGCCAGCCTCCTCAAGGTGAAGGAGCGGGTGCGGCGGCAGAGCTGCCTCGGGATCGCGAACCCCTGCGTCAACACCTTCAACAACCAGACGGACGCCGCCGCCTACCTGCAGGAAGAGTGGCGGCCCAACCGGTACCTGCGGGTCATCGGCGGCCTGCGCACCGACCTCTTCGTCTTCGACGTGCGCTCGCTGAAGCCCGACTTCGGGCTCGACGCCGACAACCCCAATCCGCTGCCGCCGGTGGTGCAGCGGAGCATCCAGTCGCCGAAGGCGAGCGTGGTGGTCTCGCCGGTCGAGCAGCTCGATCTCTTCCTCAACTTCGGCTCCGGCTTCCACTCCAACGACGGGCGCAGCGCGGTGGAGACCGGCGGCGACGGCGCGCTGCCCCGCGCGCTCGGCTACGAGATCGGCAGCCGCGGCCGGCTCCTCGACAACAAGGTGGAACTGGGCGTCGCGCTCTGGCGGCTCGACCTCGCCTCGGAGCTGACCTTCAACGGCGACAACGGCGGCACCTCGGCCAACGAGGCCACCCGGCGCCAGGGAATCGACTTCGAAGGGCGCTTCGAGATCCTCCCCTGGCTCTTCGCCGACGCCGACGTGACCCTCTCCTCCAGCCAGTTCAAGGCCGACAACGGCAACGGCCGCGCGGTGGCGCTCTCGCCGCCGGTGATCGCGACCGCCGGTCTCACCGCGCGGCATCCGAGCGGGATCCAGGCGTCCCTGCGCATGCGCCACATCGGCACGCGGCCGGGCAACCAGTTCACCGCCGACGACTACCTCGACCCGGCCAATCCTTCGCTGGGGCACGTCATCCAGTGCAATCCGTCGCTGGATGCGAACAACCTGGCCGACCCGCGGGCGCAGCGCTGCTATCTCATCGCCGACGGCTACACCATCTTCGACGCGGTGCTGGCTTACGAGACGCCGCGCTACGCCATCACGCTCATCGGGGAGAACCTCTTCAACTCCGTCTACCGCGAGGCGCAGTTCGGCAACGTCTCGCAGGTCCGGCACCTCTTGAACAACAACCCCGTCGGGGCCAACGGCCAGGCGTTCGTGCCGGAGGACCACGCCGTCCAGGACATCCACTACACGCCCGGCAACCCCTTTGGTTTGCAGCTCGCCGGCACCATCTATTTCTGAAGGGGATCGCGATGCTCTTCGAAGGTTCTGCCCATGCACCTCGACCGCGCCGCCCCCTCTTGGCGGTGTCGGTCGCGGTGCACCTCGCTGCCGCGGGGGCGCTGCTCGCGCTTCCACGG
>JAYWAJ010000253.1:0-4987 GCA_043782525.1 Deltaproteobacteria bacterium
GCGACAGCCCGCTCTCGTTTCCGGCGCGCACCTGCCTGCGCGGCATCGACGAGGTGACCATCGGCCGCCGCGAAGCGTACGCCGCCGAGCAAGAGGGGAGGACGCTCGCGCTCGCGCTTCCCGATAGCTTCCTCAGCACCGCCCACGCCTCGCTGCGGCGCACCGGCGAGGGCTTCCTGCTCGAGGACGCGGGCTCGAAGAACGGCACCCTGGTCTCTGGCGCGCGCATCGAGCGGCGCCTGCTCGCCGACGGCGACCTGATCGAGGTGGGCCACACGCTGCTGCTCTTCCGGTCGTCGCTGCCCGCGCCGCCGGGCGCACCCGCGCACCTCGAGGCCTCGTCGCTGCTGCCGCGCGAGCCCGCGCTGCTCACGCTTGACCCCGGGCTCGAGGCGGCGCTGCTCCGCCTGCGCGCGGTCGCCCCCTCGAAGCTGCCGGTCTTGCTGACCGGCGAGAGCGGCACCGGCAAGGAGCTGGCGGCGGCCCCGCTGCACGCGCTCTCGGGGCGGGCCGGGCGGCTGGTGGCGGTCAACTGCGCGGCCATCGCGCCCACGCTCCTCGAGTCGCAGCTGTTCGGCCACAAGAAGGGCGCGTTCTCCGGCGCGCTCGAGGACACGCCGGGCCTGGTGCGGGCCTCGGACCGCGGCACGCTCTTCCTCGACGAGATCGGCGAGCTGCCGCCGGCCGCGCAGGGGGCGCTCTTGCGCGTGCTGGCGCAGGGGCAGGTGCTGCCGGTGGGCGGAACTTCGCCGGTGCCGGTCGACCTGCGGCTCGCTTGCGCCACCAACCGCGACCTCAAAGCGATGGTCGCCGCGGGCACCTTCCGCGCCGATCTCCTCTCGCGCCTGCAGGGCCTCGTGCTGGAGCTGCCGCCGTTGCGCGAGCGCCTGCCCGACCTGGGGCTGCTGGTGTCCTTGCTGCTGCGGCGCCACGCGAAGGACCCGGCGGCGGTGCGGCTCGTGCCCGAGGCGGCGCGGGCGCTGGCGCGCTGGCGGTGGCCGCTCAACGTACGCGAATTGGAGCAGGCGCTCGCGGCGGCGCTGCTGCTCGCGGGCGGCAAGTCCATCGGGCTCGAGCACCTCCCGGCCGAGCTGCGGGGCGATGCGCGGCGGCCCGCGATTCCCGAGGCGTTCGCGCCCGCCGAGCAGGAGCAGCGCGCGCGCCTGGTGGCGCTCTTGATCGAGCACGGCGGCAACGTCAGCGCGGTGGCGCGTGTGCTGGGCAAGGGGCGCACGCAGGTGGTCCGTTGGGTGCAGCGCTTCGGCATCGATCCCGCGCAGCCCCGCTGACACAGCGTCCCCCTGTGTCGAGCGCCACCTCGTCTACTCGCGATCCATGAGGTCTTCCAGACTCCGACGAGCTGCGCCGCCGCTTGCGCCAGCAGAGCCCGTCAGGTAGCGCCCGCGCTCCCGCAACCGCGTGCTTCACCACCAGGCCGGCCCCCGTTTTGCGGCGGGGCGCCGGCCGCTTCATACGGGGCGGCGCCGTTCCGGATCGCGATTCGCACTGCCGGTGTAAACTCCCTCCAGCATTAAGAGGGGGCGTCATTGGGGAACGAGACACGCACCGACGCCCCATGCGCGTCCAATGCGGGCACCGCGCCGGCGGCGGGCGCCTCGGCGCGGCCCGAGCAGGAGGGTGCGCGTCAGCTCGGCTCCTATCGGCTGCTCCAATGCATCGGCGAAGGCGGCATGGGCCAGGTGTGGCTCGCCGATCAGCTCGAGCCGGTGCGGCGCCAGGTGGCCGTCAAGGTCATCAAGGCCGGCATGGACACAAAGCAGGTCATCGCCCGCTTCGAGTCCGAGCGGCAGGCGCTGGCCCTGATGAACCACCCGGCCATCGCCCGGGTGTTCGACGGCGGCAGCACGCCCGAGGGCCGTCCCTACTTCGTCATGGAGTATGTCGCGGGAATCGATATCGCCGATCATTGCGATACCCACAAGCTATCGACGGCGGCGCGGCTCGAGCTGCTCTGCGAGGTCTGCGCGGGAGTGCAGCACGCGCACCAGAAGGCGATCATCCATCGCGACTTGAAGCCATCGAACATCATTGTTTCAATGACCGATGGAAAGGCACAACCGAAGATCATCGACTTTGGCATCGCCAAGGCGACAGGGCAGCAGCTCACCGACAAGTCGCTGCACACGGCCGTCGGCGCGCTCATCGGCACGCCCGAGTACGTGAGTCCGGAGCAGGCCAGCGGGGCAGGACAGGACGTCGACACCAGGACCGACGTCTACTCGCTCGGCGTGATCCTCTATGAGCTGCTCACCGGGGAGCTGCCGTTCGGCCGCGAGAACCTGCGCGCGGCCGGCCACGAAGAGCTGCGGCGCAAGCTGCGCGAGGTGGAGCCGCCACGGCCGAGTGCGCGCGTGAGCAATCCGGGGCCGAAGACCGGCGAGACCGCGCGCAACCGCAGCACCGATCCGGGCGCGCTCCGCAGCCTGCTCCGGGGAGATCTGGACGCGATCACCATGAAGGCGCTCGAGAAGGAGCGCGCGCGAAGGTGCGGCACGCCGTCCGACTTGGCCGCCGATCTCCAGCGCTATCTGCGCCGCGAGCCGGTGCTGGCGCAGCCGCCGAGCGCGGGCTATCGCTTGCGCAAATATGTGCAGCGCAACAAGGCGCTGGTCGCGGGCGCGGCAGTGGTGTTCGCAGCGCTGCTCGCCGGGGTGATCGTCAGCACCTGGCAGGCGCAGCGCGCGCGGCTGGCCGAGCGGCGGGCAGAGTCCGAGGCGGCCGTTGCCAAAGCCACCAGCGACTTCTTGCAGAGAGACCTGCTCGGGCAGGCCGACGTGGGCCAGCAATCCGGGGCGGGCAATCCGCCCGATCCCGACATCAAGGTGCGCACGCTGCTCGACCGCGCGGCGGCGAACATCGAGGGAAAGTTCGACGGCCAGCCGGAGCTGGACGCCTCGCTGCGAGCGACCATCGCCGAGGCGTACCTGGGCCTGGGCCTCCTTGCCGAAGCCCGCGCGCAGCTCGAGCGGGCGCTCTCGTCGAGCCGCAAGTCGCTGGGCGCCGAGCATCGGCAGAGCCTCAAGATCCTGGCTGGCCTCGCGCGCGTCGCCAGCGCGCAGGGCAAGGCCGCCGAGGCCGAGCCGCTCTTCCAGAAGGCGCTGGAGGGCCAGCGCCGCGTGCTGGGCCCCGAGCATCCCGAGACATTGCAGAGCCTCGTGGGCCTGGGCTACGCCGACTACCGCGACAGCAAGCACGCCGAGGCCAGGACGGCATTCGAGCAGGCCCTCGAGATCCAGCGGCGGGTCCTCGGCCCCGACCATCGCGACACGCTCCGGACGATGATGTTCCTGGCCAATGTCCACGCCGTGAACAATCGGCAACCGCAGGCCGTGGCGCTCTACCTGCAAGCGCTGGAGGGCCAGCGCCGCGTGCTCGGTCCGGAGCATCCCGACACGCTGCGCACCGGCTACAGCCTGGCCGTCACCTGGCTGAACGAGGCACGGAACGCGGAGGCGCAGGCCTTGCTCGAGCAGATCGTGCCGATCCAGCGCCGCGTGCTCGGGGCGGAGCACCCGCGGACGCTGATCAGCATCCAGACCCTGGTGAAGGCGTATTTCCTCCAGGGCAAGCTCGACCCCGCGGAGGCCATGTGCCGCGAGGCGCTGGAGATCGAGCGCCGCGTGCTGGGCGCCGAGCATCCAGACACTCTGCAGGGCGAGACGAACCTGGCCCAGATCTACCTCGCCCAGGGGAGGCCCGTAGAGGCCGCGGCTCGCCTGGCGCAGGTCCTCGAATCACGGCGGCGCTTATTGGGCGCGGAGAAGCGGGAGACGAGCGACACCGCCGTGCTCCTGGCAAAGGCCTGGTCGGCGATGGGCAAGTACGCGGAGGCCGAGGCGCTCTTCAAGAAGATCCTCGAGGTGCGAAGGCGGACGCAGGGGCTCGACGAGCAGGACACGCTCTCCACCATGGTCTTGTTCGCCGCCTCTGTCCTGCTGCCGCGCGGAGAGGTTGCCGAGGCCGAGGCGCTGCTCACCAAGGTGCTGGCGGCGCAGCGCCGCAAGGGGATGCCCCCGGACGATCTTGCGTCCGCGGCCATGCACCACCTGGCCCGGGCCTACGCCCTGCAGGCAAAGTTCGCGCAGGCGGAGGAGCTGTTCGCCGAGGCGCTGGAGCGCGAGCGGCGCTTGATGGGTCCAGAGGGCCTTGAGACCCTGGCCAGCATGGACGCGCTGGCGCTGGCTCGCTCGTGGGAGGGGAAGCTCGCGGAGGCGGAGGAGCTCTTCGCCCAGACACTGGCCGCGCGCCGCCGCGTGCTGGGCGCGGAGCACCCGGTCACGCTGGACACCCTGGCGGACCTCGCGCAGGTGCTCGTCGCGCAGGGAAAGTTCGCCGCCGCCGAGCCGCTGGCGCGGGAGGCGGCCGCGGGAGACGCGAAGAGCCGGCCCGACGCGTGGCAGCGCTTCTTTGGCGAGAGCGTGCTCGGCGCGAGCCTGCTGGGGCAGAAACGGGCCGCCGCTGCCCGGCCGCTCTTGCTCGCGGGAGAGCGAGGGCTGGAGTCGCGCAAGCAGCTGGTCCCGGCGCCGGACCGCTTTCGTCTCGAGCGGGCGCGCGAGTGGCTCGCGCAGCTCCACACGCGTCTCCAGCCAGCGCACGCGGCTGCAGGGCGGCAGTGAAGCCTCGGCCGAGAAGTTTCAGCGGCGGCGCCGAAGAAGACTCCAGATGACGCTTGACAATGGACCGGCGTGGGAGCCAAGCCGCCCTGCCCGGCACACCGCCGTTCAAGGCGGATCGTGAAACAGAGGACTCCCATGCGCCGTCTCAGTTTCGTCTTGGCGTCGAACGCCGCGTTCGTGCTTCTCTCCGCTGCGCCGGTCTTTGCAGCGCCGGTCGAGCACCTCGACTGGGGCGCCCGACTTCACAGCGGGGCGTCGGCATGCCCGAGCGGGACGCTGGTCGTCAACGTGGTCCAGAAGGTCCTCAACGACGCCGATTCCGGCGTCGCCGGCAACACCTGGGCGCTCGA
>JAYWAJ010000254.1:0-13212 GCA_043782525.1 Deltaproteobacteria bacterium
CAACTGCCGATTCCGCAGCAACTCAAGCGGGCTCACGGGGAAAGAGAGCGGCGGCGACTCCGCGCCTGCTGCTTCAGGGCGTCTTCTTCGCCGGAGGCCCCAGCACCGTGGCCACTTCGTCCTCGTCGTCGTCGCCCAAAGCCGTGGGGCAGGTCGGCGGGATGCGAGGACTCGGTGTGCTCATCGTCGTCGCCGAAGGCCGGCGGGTTCTTCGCATCGGGCATGAGCCAAGGGCAACTTGGGCCGATGCGCGGCTTCACCCGGGCGGCAGTCCTGGGCATCCTCCTGGCCGCAGCAGCTGCGGGCGCCCCGTCGTCGACCTTCCGGGAAGCCCGCGCCACCTGCACTCCTTGCGACATCGAGGCGCCAAGACCAGGCATTTCGAGCTTGGGCCAGAGGAAGACGCCCAGGACGGTTGCCGCCGATAGAACCCGTCAGCGCTGCGAGACCTACTTCCTCCCCGGGGCCGGCTGCTTCAGCTCGGTGATGAGGTTGACGTTGGTCGCGAGCGAGATGGCCTGCGCGTGCGCGAGGTCGAGTTTGGCCAGCGCCGTGTCGTGTTCGAGGTGCTGCAGGTGCGGCCGGACCAGCGCCACCAGCGAGGCCACCGCCCAGGCGACCAGCAGCCCCTTGAGGCCGCCGACGAGGAGGCCGCCGCCCCGCTCGACCGCGCCGGTGAAGCCGCCCTCCATCCGGCGGTGGAGGAATCCGCCGATGAGCTTGGCCGCGATCTCCGCCGCGAGGAAGATGGCCAGCGCCATCGCCGCCACCGCGATGGAGATGGGCAACCCGAGATCTTTCGCGAAGGCGTCGCCGAACGGCTGCGCGAAGAGCCGCGCCAGCGCGATGCCGCCGAGGAAGCCGACGATGCCGAAGATCTGCCGGAAGAGCCCGCGGACGAGGCCGAAGAGCGCGAAGAGGAGGATGAGCGCGGCGATGCCGAGGTCGAACGGGTTCACGGTCTTGCTCCGCTCGCCGGGGACCCGCAGGGCGGCGCGTCGTCGAACGGTCTCACCGGACGCTCATGTCCGACTTCACCAGCTTGGCCGCCTCGTCGCGCTTGGCCTTGAAGTTGGGATTGTTCGGCTCGTAGGTGAGCGCCATCTTGAAGTTGCGCTCGGCGGAGGCGAACCGCTGCGCCGCCATGTCGGAGAGCCCGGCCATGAAGAACTTGCGCCCCTGCGGCGTCAAGCCGACCTCCTGCTCCTTCTCCTTCTTCATCTCCTGCTCGCTGGCCTCGACGAAGCGCAGCTTCTTCTGCCGGTCGGTGCCGAGCACGTCGGCGAGGTACTTGTTGCGCCGCGTGTCGTCGCGCAGGCAGACGTAGGCCTCGTTGATGCGCTTGTAGATCTTGCCGATGTGGTCCTTGAGGGTGCCCGGCGGCAGCGTGCTGAACTTGTCGGGATGGTAGGCGCGCGACTCGCGGTAGTAGGCGTTCTTGATCTCGCCGGGCGCGGCGTTCTGGCCGACCTTGAGGATCTGGAAGTAGTCCAGCTCGTCGAGGATCTGGGCGAGCGCCTGCGCTTCGATTTCGAAACTTTCATCCATGGTCTACGCAGCCGCCTCGCCCCGGGCCAACGTGGTGCGCGCGTTCTTCTCCTGCGCTTCCTTGATCATGTCCTCCGTCAGGCCCGACGACAAACGAATCGTGCAGGAAGTCTTCTGCCCCGTCTCCACGTCGGCGGCGGTGACGTTGACGATGCCGTTGGTGTCGATCTCGAAGGTGACTTCGATGCGGACCTCGCCGCGGTAGCCGATGCGGAAGCCGGAGAACTCGAACTCTCCCAAAAGCTCGCACTCGGAGGCCTTGTTGGATTCGCCCTGGTAGACGCGAATCTTTACCTTCTCCTGGCCGTCGCGGTTGGTCGTATACGACTTGCTCCGCTCGATGGGGATGGGCGTGTTCTTGTCGATGATCTTGTCGGTGTAGCCGCCGACGGTGCCGACCCGCAGCGTCAGCGGGGTAACGTCGAGCAGGTAGTGCTCGCCCTTGGAGTCGAGCAGCGACGAGGCCTGGATGGCGGCGCCCATCGCCACCACCTCGTCCGGGTCGATGCCCGCCATCACGTCCTTGCCGAAGTAGTGCCGGACGCTGGTCCGGATGATGGGCAGCCGGGTCGGGCCGCCGACGAGGATGACCGCGTCCAGCTCGTTGGCGGTCATGCGGGCGCCCTGCAGGGCTTCGTCGCAGACCTTGAAGGTCCGCTGCACCAGGTCCATCACCATCTTGTTGAACTCCGCTTCGGAGAGCGTGGCAGTGAGATCCATCACCTTGCCGGTGGGATCCTGGCAGATGCCCTCGACGTGGATCTTGGCCTGCCCGTCGCGGCCGACGTCGATCTTGGCGCGCTCGGAGGCTTCCTTCAGCATCTGCAGGCAGTACTTGTTGAGGCGCAGGTCGATGCCGTGCTGCTTGAGGAAGTTCTCCGAGAGCCAGGTCATGATGCGGTCGTCGAAGTCGTCGCCGCCCAGGTAGGTGTCGCCGGCCGTGGAGAGGACCTCGAAGACGTCCTTGCCGATCTCCAGCACGCTGATGTCGAAGGTCCCGCCGCCCAGGTCGTAGACGGCGATCTTCTGGGTGATGTCCTTGCCGAAGCCGTAGCTCAGGGCGGCGGCGGTGGGCTCGTTCAAGATGCGCAGCACGTCGAGGCCGGCGACGCGCCCGGCGTCCTTGGTGGCCTGGCGCTGGTTGTCGTTGAAGTAGGCGGGGACGGTGACCACGGCCTTCTTGACCTCGTGGCCGAGGTAGTTCTCGACGATGGCCTTCATCTCCTTGAGGACCAGCGCGCTGATCTCGGGAAGGCTGAAGACGTTCTCCCGGATCTGGATGCGGACCGAGTTGTTCTCGCCCTCGATGATCTTGTAGGGCATCACCGCCTGGGCCTTCTTCACCTCGTCGGAGAAGTAGAAGCGGCCGATGAGCCGCTTGGCGCTGTAGACGGTGTTGTCGGCGTTGGTGATGATGTTGCGCTTGGCGCTGTTGCCCACCAGCACCGTGCCGTCCTCGAGGAAGCTGACCACCGAGGCGTGGGTCCGCTCGCCCCATTCGTTGGGGATGACCACCGGCCCGGCGGCCTCGATGATCGAGACGCAGCTGTAGCTGGTGCCAAGGTCGATGCCGATCGCAATGTCGCGGGGTTCGGCCATGAGTGGTCTGTCTCCGGTTGGGAACGCGCGAGTCTACGGGTGCCCCTCGTGGCGGTCAACGAACGGAATCGACAAGGCCTCCGGGCCCGCATGGCGGATTGGGGAGGGGTGCGCTACGATCTCCCCGGACGCAGATTGCTCGCAGGGAGGGTATGCAGTTGGCCGAGTTCCTCGCCATCCACCAGTCGGATGCCAGCCTGCTTGGCTGCGTGCTCCGCAGGCTCTCGGGCAAGGTCTCGCTGGGCCCGGTGCAGCCGACGGCCGGCGTGGGCTTCTTCCAGAGCGACGACGTGCTCCTGCGCAAGCGTCCCTCGTCTGGCCAGGCGCCCCTGCCCGAGCGGCTGGCCGAAGGCGTCGAGAGCGAGGCCGCGCTCATCTGCAGCGGCGCGGTCTCGGGGCCGGGCGGCGCGTTCAGCGAGGCGATGACGCTTCCCTTCCGCTTCAAGCAGTGGCTCTTCGCCGTCGGCGGAGCGGCAGAGGCGCTGGCGCCGATCCGCGCCACGCTGCAAGAAGGCCTGCCCGACTACCTGCGCCGGTCGGTCAAGGGTGACTCGGCGGCGGAGGCGCTCTTCTTCGCCTTCCTCTCCAGGCTGCGCGACGTGGGCCGGCTCGACGACCACGACGTCGACGCGCCGACGGTCGCCCGCGCGCTGGCGGCCGCGGCGGGCGGGGCGGAGCGGGCCTTCGAGCAGCAGGGCAAGGCGCTCCCGCCGCTGGCGCTGCTCATCACCAACGGCAGGGTGATGGCCGCGCTGCGGCGCGGGCATCCGCTCTGGCTGGGCGTCCTCGACGGGCTCCTCCCCTGCCAGCGCTGCGAAATCGGCGCGACGGCGAGCGATCTGGACCCGCGGGTGAACTCGCACAAGATGCTGCGGGCGGCGATGTTCCTCTCGGGCGTGCAGGCGAGCCCCGCAGGATTCCGCGAGCTGGCGGAGGGCGAGGTTCTCGCGGTTCCGCGCGGACTCGCCCAGATCGAAGCGCTGTAGCGGCGCCGTCAACTCGGATTGCCCGTCTGGAACGTCGGCGGCCTCGCGCGGTCTTCTAGACCTGGTTCATCAGCAAGAGGAGCCAGACGTTGAAGACGAAGTGGCAGAGGGCGGCGCCGACGATGGTGCGGGTGCGGTTGCGCAGGAAGGCGAAGAGCAGCGCCGGAAAGAAGACGGCCAGCCGGAACGGGGCCGGCGTCAGCAGGTGCCCGAGGGCGAAGAGCGCGGCGCAGAGGAGCGCGGCCGGCACCGGGCGCAGCTTCTCCTCGAAGCGCAGCGTCAGGTAGCCGCGGTAGAAGAACTCCTCCGCGAGGGCGACAGCGGCGTTGCCGGCCACCTGCCCGGCGAAGTCCCAGGAGAGGGGCAGGCGCAGCCGGGGCCCGCCTGACCGCGCCGCGTAGGGGGCGAGCAGCGCGCGCAGCGCCTCGGGGAGGCGGTCAAGCCAGGCCGGGAACATCCAGAAGCCGGCGGTGAAGAGCGGCAGCACCAAGGCGCACGCGCCCAGCGACCAGAGCAGGTCGGCGGGGAGGCGGTCTAAGCGCCAGCCTGCCGCGCGGGCGTCCTGCCCCCTCATCTCCAGGAAGCGCAGCGGCACGTAGAAGAAGGCGGCGACGGCCAGGGCGCCGGTCAGCCCGCCCACCACCGGCACCGCCAGCCCCAGCAGCTGGACCGCGGCCAGGCCGAACAGGACCGCCGCCCACACGGCCACCGCCTCGCGCACGGGTCGCACGCCGCAGGACATACCGCAGGCGGCGGTCCGGAGCACCATCCGACGGCGAAGCGTGCTCTCGGATCACGACCACCGGGTCTCGCAGTTCACCATCCCGGCGACGGCCTTTCCGCAGCAGGGGCTCTACCTCGTCTCAATCCTGGTGGCCAAGCAGGGCAAGGTCTCCGGCAACGCCTTCCTCAGCTCGACGGCGCTGGCGGCCACGGGCGCGGCCGGCATCTTGCGGGTGCAGTAGCCGCTACGGTTTCACCGGCAGTCCCAGCGCCTTCCACTGGTTCATCCCGCCCTGCAGGCTGACCGCCTTGCGTCCCTGGGCGCGGAGCCAGTTGGCGGTGTTGAACGAGCGCATGCCCCGGGCGCAGACGGCGACGATCTCGCGATCGACAGGCACCTCGGCGAGCCGCGCCGGGAGCTGATCCATGGGGATGCAGAGCGCCCCGGCGATGGCGCCTTCGGCCAGCACCTCGGGCGGATTGCGCACGTCCAGCACCAGCGGCGCGCCAGGCTGCGAGAGCTTCTGCGCAAGCGACCTGGGGTCGATTTCCATTCAGCGCGTCCTCGCTTGCCGGATGTAGCGGTCGAGATCCTCGCGGTCGATGAGCGAGAGGATCTCGAGCTGGTTGCCCTCGCCGCGCCGGTAGATGAGCCGCACGTCGGTGGCGATGCGGATGCGGTAGTAGTCGGGCAGCCCTCCCAGCGCCAGCGCGCGCAGGGAGCCGTGCCGCCAGTCGCGGGCGAGCAGCGAGACCTTGTCGAAGGCGGCGCGCTGCAGGCGGCGGTCCCAGCGCTGGATCGAGTCGTAGAACTCGCGGGTGAAGATGGGGATGAGGAAGGTCGCCGCTTCCTCGGCGCTGACCAGCTCGGCTTCCGGCGGGACGGCGGCGGGCGCGGGTGCGGGGGCCTGCGCGGCGCGGCGCTCGAGGTCGTGCACCTGGACCCGCAGCGTCTCGCGCTCCTCCTGCGCCGCCCGCAGCTTCTCGCTCAGCGACCGGTTCTCGTCGGCGAGCCTGCGCGCATCGGAGAGCGCCCTGCCCTCGCCGGCAGCGGTCAGCCGCGCCAGCTCCGAGGAGGCGCGGTTCAGCTCGGCGCGAAGGGAGCCCAGCTCGTCGCGCACCTCGCCCAGCGTCCTCTCGCGGGCCACCATGTCGGTGCGCGCGGAGGCGAGCTGGTCGCGCAGCGAGTCGCGCTCCTTGCCGGCGCGCTCGGCCTCGCGGTGCGCCTCGGCGACCAGCTTGCGCAGCTCCTGGACGTTGGCCGGCAGCTGCGCCTTGCGGGGCTGGGGATTGCGCGCCGGCGCGTCGAGCGCCTCGACCCCCAGCTCGATGGAGGCGAGGGCGTATTCTTGAAGCTTCGCGTCGTCGTCGAGGAGCGCCCGCCAGGCGACGCGGGCGAGGTGCTGCAGCGGGTCGCCGGTGAAGAGCTCGATCAGGTCGCGGTACTGGGTCTCCGAGAGCTTCTCGCCTTCGAAGACCGGATTGCGCAGCGACGCGCGGATGGCCGCCTCGACCAGCGCCAGCGCGTCCTTGGCGGAGTTCACCTCGTCGGCGAGCATCCGCGCCACCTGGTCCGGCGGCATCGCCTCCAGCCGGTAGCCGGGGCTGTAGAGCTTCAGCTCGTTGCAGAGCGCGAGGAGGCGCTTGTCGCCGAAGCAGAGCTCCAGCAGCTCTCCCAGCGCGCGGGCGTCGAGCTTGAGGAGCGGCAGGGGGGCCGCGGAGAGCGGGATCTCCTCCACCTCGGCCGGCGGCGGCGGGGGCGCGTCTGTTTTCTGCTGCTTGTTCTTCTTGCCCATCCACCGCGCAAAAGACCGCGTATTGTTCGCCCATGCAAGCGGACTTTCGCGGCAAGCGCGCGCTGGTGACGGGGGCGGCGCGCAAGGTCGGCCGGGCCATCGCGCTGGCGCTCGGCCGGGCAGGCGCCGACGTCGCCGTGCACTACCGCAGCTCCCGGGGCGAGGCAGAGGTAACGGCGGCGGAGCTTCTGCGGCTGGGGGTGCGTGCGCCGCTGGTCCAGGGAGACCAGGCGGAGGCCCCCGGGCGCATCGTCGGCGAGGCCGCGGCGGCGCTGGGCGGGCTCGACCTGCTCGTCTGCAACGCCGCCGGGTTCGAGAAGGTCGAGGCAGCCGTTCTCTCGCGGAAGCAGTTCGAGGCGATGCTGGCCGCCAACCTCACCGGGCCTTTCCTGTTGATGCAGGCGGCGCTTCCGCACCTGCGCGCCTCGCGCGGCGCCATCGTCACCCTGCTCGACCTCTGCGGCACCGCCCAGGTGTGGAAGGGCTACGCCCACTACGCCGCCTCCAAGGCGGGACTGGCGGCGCTGACCCGCCTGCTGGCGCTCGAGTGGGCTCCCGAGGTCCGGGTCAACGGCGTCGCTCCTGGCGCCATCACCGCCGACGACGCCGCGCTCCTGAAACGAATCCCGCTCCAGCGCATCGGAACCCCGGAAGAAGTCGCCGCCGCCGTCCTCTTCCTGGCCGCGCAGGAGTTCGTCACCGGCCAGATCCTGCCCGTGGACGGCGGCCGCTCGGTGAATCCCTAGATCAACCCGCCGGACCTGACTATACTGAGGACCATGGAAACCCAGACCCAGAGCCAGCAGACCGAGGCGCCGCCGAAGCCCGCCACCCCCGTCCGCCTCACCGACAAGGCCGCCGCCATGGTCCGCGAGACCATCGAGCGGGAGAGCCTGGCCGGATCCGGGCTGCGCGTCGCCGTGGTCGGCGGCGGCTGCTCGGGCTTCCAGTACAGCCTCGACATCGACAAGGAAGAGCGCTCCGGCGACCTGACCTTCGATGTCAACGGCGTCAAGGTCTTCGTCGACCCGATGAGCTCGATGTACCTGATGGGCGTCGAGATCGACTACGTCGAAGGCCAGTTCGGGCAGAGCGGGTTCTCCTTCAAGAACCCCAACGCCAAGGCCACCTGCGGCTGCGGCTCCAGCTTCTCCGCCTAGACATTTTCCGCAACACGACTTCGAGAGGGAGAAGGCCCGGCGGCTTTCTCCCTCTTGTTTTTTCCGCGCGCCACGGCGCACGCTCGTCTGCACGCTGCCGGTGCGCGCGGGCCCTCGATGGTTGGATCCCGGAGACGTCGTCGCCACGATGTCCCCACACCCATAGGAGGCTACGTGAAGAATATCGCCATCAGCGCGCTCGCCCTTGCCCTCGCGGCATTCGGCGCCCGCGCCCAGACCACCAGCACGACCGACAGCAAGACCGCCACCAATCCCGCAGCGCCGAGCACCGGCGAAGACAAGGGAATGGCGGGGATGAAGAGCGGCCAGAGCGGCAGCGCGACGGCCCTTCCGCCGACGGACGCGCCGCCGAGCGACAACTCCGCCGCGGCCGCGGCTCGCGCTGCGCCCAGCGACAGCGCTGCAGGCAAGGACAGCGCCGCACTTCCCAGCGACAGCGCCGCAGCGGCCGGCAGCGCAGCGGCAGCTCCCAGCGACAGCGCCGCGGTTTCGGGCAGCAGCTCGACGGACACCACCGTCATCAAGCACAAGAAGCACCGCCGCCACACCGGCCAGGGCCGCAGCAGCAGCGAGTCGAGCAGCATGCACCGCACCCGCACCACTGCGACGCCCGGGACCAGCACCGGCAGCGAGCCCAGCACGAGCGGCAGCGTCGCCGCGCCGGCTCCCTCGGATTCGACCGGCAGCCTGAACCAGCCGGCCGACAGCGCCAAGCCGTCGGACAGCGCCAAGCCAGCCGACTCGACCAGCGGCAGCCTCAACCAGCCGACCGACAGCGCCAAGCCGTCGGATAGCATGAAGCCGGCCGCGCCCAGCACCACCACGCCGGACACCGGCTCGACCACCGGCAGCGCGCCGGCCAAGGACCCGGGCATGTCGCCGAAGTCGGGCGACGCCACTGGCCAGCCGACCGACAGCCAGAAGCCGATCGATCGCGACCAGCCGACCAACCAGGCGCCCAACAAGTAGACCGCACGCCGCCAGCGGGCCGACGGCCTCCCGGATCGTTGTGCATCGGAAGCTCGATGACCAACCTTCTGGTAGACCGCCGGCCCGCCGGCTTTTAACCCGCCGGCCACGCCGGCTTTCAGGGGGATTACATGTTGAAGGGAATCGTTGTTGCACTGGCTCTGGGGATGGCGCTGCCCGCGCTCGCCGACAAGGGCGACACCAACAAGGACATCAAGGACGCGACCGCCGACACCGTCGACAACGCCAAGGACAAGCTCGGGACCGACAGCGGCGCCGACAAGGCGAAGCGGCACATGGACAAGAGCACCCGCGGCGCCAAGCGCAAGGCGCGCCACACCAAGAACAACGTCAAGAAGGATCTGGGCGTCAAGTAGTTCGCCCGCGTTCGAATCCGTCGGGCGGCGGGAGTTTTCTGTTGCGCTCCTGCCGCCTCGCTGGATGATGGCGGGATGGCGCGCACGCCTCCCGAGGACGACAGCGGAATCGACGTCGTCCACGCCCCGCAGGACTTCTTCGGGGACCTCTACCACTCGCTGCTGCGCTCCTCGTGGTTGGTGACCATTGCGGTCATCGGCGGGCTGGTCCTCTCGGTGGACTTCGTCTTCGCGCTCTTCTTCCTCTGGTCGGGCGGCGTGGCCGGAGCGGTGGACGGCTCGTTTCGCGACGCCTTCTTCTTCAGCGTGCAGACCGCCGGCACCATCGGCTACGGGGCGATGTACCCGACCTCGACCGCGGCGCACCTGATCGTGACCGTCGAATCGGTCGCGGCCTTGCTGGTGGCGGCGGTGGCCACGGGCCTGGTCTTCTCCAAGTTCTCCATCCCGCGGGCGCGGCTCGAGTTCGCGCGCCAGGTCTGCATCTTCCGCTACGACGGACAGCCGACGCTGGCGCTGCGCCTCTCCAACACGCGCAGCAACTACATCGTCGAGGCGCAAGTGCGGGTGACCCTGACCCGGGCCGAGACGACGCAGGAAGGCGTGCCCTTCTACCGCCTCTACGATCTACGCCTCTTGCGCGACCGCTCGCCGGCGCTGGGCAGGAGCTGGCAGGTGATGCACCCGATCGGGGCCGACAGCCCGCTGCACGGCTACGACGCGGCGAAGACGCTGGCGACGGACCTGGAGCTGATCGTCTCCCTCACCGGCATCGACGGGACTTCGTCGCAGACCATCCACGGCCGCCACCGCTACCTGCCCGAGCAGCTTCGCTTCGGCTTCCGCTACGCCGACATGCTCAAGGCCAAGCCGGACGGCCGGGTCGAGCTGGACTACGCCATGCTGCACGAGATCACGCCGGCGCCGCTCTAAGTGGAGAGCAGGCCCGAGTCGCCCAGCGCCTTCATCAGGTCGTCGACGCTGCGGTAGCTGAGCGAGAGCGGCTCTTCCTTGGCGTAGCGGATGACGCCTTCGCGATCGATGATGAAGATCGAGCGCCGGGCCGAGCCCAGCAAGCCGCGCACGCCGTACTCGGCGGCGACCTTCCCGCCCTCGTCCGCGAGGAGCGGAAAGGAGAGCGCGTAGCTCTTGGCCATGCGCTCGTGCAGCTCCAGCGTGTCGGTAGAGATGGCCCAGAGGGTGGCGCCGGTGGCGACCAGCTTCTCGCGCTGCACCTCGTAGTGCTGGAGCTGGCGCAGGCACACCGGGGTGAAATCTCCCGGATAGAAGGCTAGAACCACCACCTTGCCGCGCTGCGCGTGCAGGTGGTACGCGCCGGGCGGAACGCCGCTCAGCTCGAAGTCGGGCGCGTCGTCACCGGCGCTCAGGTGCATGGGGCGAATGTAGTCGAAACGAGGGCAGCGCGCATGGAGGCAGTGATCATCGATGCGGTGCGGACGCCGGTGGGGAAGCTGCGGGGGGCGCTTTCGCTCGTGCGGCCCGACGATCTCGGCGCGTATGTCATCGAACAGTTGCTGGCGCGGAACCCGGCCGTGCGCGGGGCCGAGGTCGACGAGGTCTTCTTCGGCTGCGCCAACCAGGCGGGCGAGGACAACCGCAACGTGGCGCGGATGGCGCTCCTGCTCGCCGGGCTGCCCGACCAGGTCCCCGGCGTGACCTTGAACCGGCTCTGCGCCAGCGGGCTCGAAGCCGCGGTGCAGGCGGGGCGGGCCATCCGGGTCGGCGACATGGAGCTCTGTATCGCCGGAGGAGTCGAGAGCATGACCCGGGCGCCCTGGGCGGTGGCGAAGCCCGTGGACGGCTTCGCCGGCGGGCCGCTGGTCTCGTTCGACACCTCGCTCGGGTGGCGCTTTCCCAACCCGCGGATGGCGGCGCGCTTTCCGCTCGAGAGCATGGGCGAGACGGCGGAGAACGTCGCTGCGCACTACCAGGTGTCGCGGGCCGCGCAGGACGCGTTCGCGCTGCAGTCGCACCAGCGGGCGCTGGCCGCCCAGGAGGCCGGGCACTTCCGCGCCGAGCTCTTGCCGGTGACCGTGCCGGGCAAGGACGGGAGGGTGGTCGACCGCGACGAGGGGCCGCGCGCGGACTCGTCGCTGGAGAAGCTGGCGCGGCTCAAGCCCGCCTTCCGCGAGGGAGGCACGGTGACGGCGGGGAATTCGTCTTCGCTGAACGACGGCGCGGCGGCCCTGCTCATCGCCTCGGCGGCGAAGGCCGCGGCGCTGGGCCTGAAGCCGCTGGCGCGCATCGTCTCGGCGGCGAGCGCGGGAGTGACGCCGCGGGAGATGGGCATCGGCCCGGTGCCCGCCACGCAGAAGGCGCTGGCCCGGGCGGGGCTGAAGGCGTCGCAGCTCGATCTGGTCGAGCTGAACGAAGCCTTCGCCGCGCAGGCGCTCGCAGTCATCGGCGAGCTGGGCCTCGACGCCGCGCGGGTCAACGTCGACGGCGGCGCCATCGCGCTCGGGCATCCCCTGGGCATGAGCGGCGCGCGCATCCTCGGGCACCTCGCGCATTCGCTCCGCCGCACCGGCGGCCGGTACGGCCTCGCGACCTTGTGCGTCGGCGTCGGGCAAGGGGTGTCGGTGATCATCGAGGCGCTGTGACGGCGGCCGCGGCGACAGGCCATCCGGTATGTGCTGGGCAACGCCGCGCACCACTTGCGGGCGGTGGGCACCGATTCATTCAACGGATCCGCGCTCCGCCCGGTTGACGCGCACCGCCTCCCCTGCTCTGCTCCCGCGAATGCCGGACCCGAAGAAGGACCAGCTCTACCTCCAGAATCTCGTCAACACCGAGCGGCCCGCCCGCATGATCGGCCTCTTCACCGGTCACCAGATGAAGCCCCACGACGTCGAGCGGCTCACCAACGCCTGCCTGCAGGCGATGCGCGAGGAGGACCAGGGCGCGTCCCTGACGCTGTCGCCGGTGGGCGATCCGTCGCCGAAAGAGCTGGAGCTGCAGCGCACCTGGCGGATCACCGTCGTCGACTACACCGACGCCGCGCCCCACGACTGCCTGGTGCAGGTCTTCGACATGCGCGACCCGGAGAGCCCGCACCGCGCGCTGCTCGACCACATCGGCAACATGGACGAGGAGCTCTCCACCGCCGCCAGCCACCTCATGACCACGGCGGCGACCTACCTGACCATCGCCAGCGGCAAGCTCGACGACGAGAACCGCGTCCATCCCTTCCAGAATCTGGTGTCCCTCTTCACCAGCGCGCTGGGGGCGGCCATCGTCGATCCGGCGGCGGCCATCGTCACCACCGATCCGGGCGAGTGGGCGGAGGCGATGGAGCAGTCGCTGCAGATCGAAAAAGAGATGGGGATGCTGCGCCGGTAGCCTCAAGGCTTTGGGGAGCGCCCGCCGCTTCGCGGAGCGCGGACGCGGAGCCGGAACGCGACCGGGCGGACCACCCCCGGCAGCTGCGCCGAAGGGGCCAGCATGGCGCCATCGGCGACGCCGGGTCGCACGGCGAGCCAGGCGCTGAAGAGCTCGTCGGTGGTGCCGCTCCCGCCGCAGTGCAGGCACTCCGCAGGCGCGGAGGCGTCGCACTCCTTGCAGCGGACCTTGACCCGCATGGAGACGCTGACCATGCCGCCCTGCGCGGCTTCCCCGGCGTTGAGGAAGAGCTCGACGACGCCGGCTTCGGCGCGGCGCGCGGAGCCGGACGCGAGCAGCGCGTCGAGAGACCCGGTCAGCCGCGAGAGCATCACGCCGGGAGCCCGGCCCGGCGTCGGGGCGGACGGTGCGGGCGGGGGCGAGGCAGGGGCCGCGGCGCCGGCATGGTCACGGCGCGTGGCCGTTCCGCGCCGCCGATCGTAGTCGGCCCGCGCGGCGGGATCGGACAAGGCGGCGTAGGCGGCGGAGACCCTCTGGAACCGGGCTGTCGCCGCGGGGCCGGCGCGGTCCGGGTGCCAGCGCAGCGCCAGCCGCCGCCAGGCCCGGCGCAGCTCGGCTTCGCCAGCGTCCGCCCGGATGCCGAGCAGGGCGTAGTAGTCGTCCGAGGAGTCTG
>JAYWAJ010000255.1:0-4978 GCA_043782525.1 Deltaproteobacteria bacterium
AAGATCTACACGACTCCCAGCTGTCCCTACTGCGTGCGGGCCAAGCGGCTGCTGCAGCGGAAGAACGTCCCGTACCAGGAGATCGATCTCTCCAGCGACGACGAGGCGCGCATGAGCCTGATGGAGCGCACCGGGATGCGCACGGTGCCGCAGATCTTCATCGGCGAGAAGCTGGTCGGCGGGTCCGACGAACTCTACCTCCTCGAGGAACGGGGCGAGCTCGACGGCCTGCTGCAGTAACCGCCTCCGTCGTCTAGGCAGGAAAGAGCAGGCGCGCGATGGCGTTGGAGGCCTCGACGATCGAGCGCGGCTCGAGCAGCGGCGGCGCGGCGGCGAGCCCCACCAGTGCCAGCAGGAGCCCGATGCGCGCGGGACGGCGGACGGGCAGCTTGTCGAGGAAGAGCAGCGGCAGCATGAGCAGGCTGGTGCCGGCGAAGCACGCGAGCGCGGGCGGGAGCCCGTTGGCGGCGAGGGCGGAGGCGATCACGCCCGCCGCGGCGAAGTGGAAGAGGTCGCGCCCGTTGCCGGCGAACCAGCGCCCGCGGTAGGTCTCGGCCAGCGACCGGGACAGCTCGAGCAGCGCCGTCGCCGAGAGCACCGCCAGCACGCCCATCGCCAGGCCCAGCGGCGGCGAGACGAAAGGGTCGTAGGCGCCGAGCGGTTCCACCGGCCGCTCGCATAGCACGCTTGCCCACTTGACCGCGACCGCGCGACCGGCACAATGCGCGCCGTGCGATTCGCCGCCGCAGCGCTGCTGCTCACCTGTGCGTGCATCGAGCGGCCCTTCGCCGAGCCGCCGGCGCAGGCCGGCCGCGCGCAGGTGGATCGGGCGGCGTTGCGGGACATCCTCGGTCCGCCGCCCGCGGGCGCGACTCCGGTGGGGGCCGTCTTCGGCAACGCCGCCGAGCTGCTCGCCTACCAGCTGGAGCCGCCGGCGCTGGTGGCCGGCCAGCGCGCCAAGCTGACGCTCTACTGGCGCTGCCGCGCCGAGCTCGAGCCCTGGCACATCTTCGTCCACCTCGACGACTCCACCGGCAACGGCGACCGCATCCACGGCGAGCACGACCCCGCCTCTGGCCGCTTCCCCACCGACGCCTGGAAGCCGGGAGACCAGATCGCCGACTCCTTCTCCTTCACCGCCGGCCGGGCGCCGCTCCTCCTCTTCCTCGGGTTCTACTCGCAGGGCGAGACCCGCCTGCCCCTGACCAGCGCCGGCCGCGGCCGCGACGACGGCAACAACCGGCTGCTGGCCGGCGTCCTTCCCATGGCCCACTGATGCGTTGGCTCGCAGCGGTGCTCCTGCTGCCGGGCGCGGCGCTGGCGCACCAGACCTCCGTCTCCTACAGCGAGCTCGAGGTCCGCGGCCGCGAGGTGCGTGGCGCGCTCCGCTTCGCCCTTCCCGATCTGCGCACGCAGGTCGAGGTCGACCCTGCCCACCTGCCGGCCGCGGCCCTGCAGCGGCTCCTGCTCGACTCCTTCGTGCTCAAGGAGGCGGGGCAGCCCTGCCCGCTGCAACCGGGGATGACGGCAGCGGCGGACGGCGCCGACGGCGTCGCCCTGCATGCGTCCTGGCTCTGCCCGGCGGAGATCGAGGTGCTCTCGGTGCGGGTCGGCTTCCTCGAGTCGTTTCCCGCCGGCCACGCCCACCTGGCGCGGGTGACGTTTGGACCGGGCGAGATCTCGCAGCGGGTGGCCCAGCTGGAGGATCCCGGCTTCGAGGCGCGGCGGACGCGCAGCGCGGCGCAGGAATTCCGCCGCTTCCTGCTGCTCGGCATCCAGCACATCTTCACCGGCTACGACCACATCGCCTTCCTCATCGGCCTCCTGCTGCTGGGCGGCTCGGTGCGCGAGCTGGTGAAGATCGTCACCGCCTTCACCGTGGCGCACTCGATCACGCTGGCGCTGGCCGCGCTCTCGCTCTTGACGCCGCCTTTGCGGGTGGTCGAGCCGCTCATCGCGCTGAGCATCGTCTACATCGGCGTCGAGAACCTCTGGGCGCTGCGCCGGCAGCGCGCCCTGCAGGCGCTGCGGCACCGCTGGATGGTCACCTTCGCCTTCGGCCTGGTGCACGGCTTCGGGTTCGCCGCCGTGCTCCGCGAGCTGGATCTGCCGCGGGCCGTGCTGGCCACCGGGCTGGTCTCCTTCAACCTCGGCGTCGAGCTGGGTCAGCTCTGCATCGTGCTGGCGGCGCTGCCCCTCTTGAATCGCCTGCGCGAGGCGCCCCGCTTCGCGCTGGCCGCCTCCGCCTGCATCTCGGCGCTGGGCGCCCTCTGGCTCCTGCAGCGGCTCGCCTGATCAGCGGCGCTTCTGCAGGCGCTCGGCCACCAGCGCGCGCATCGACTTGAGGTCGAACGGCTTCTCCACCGTGGGCGCGGCGGTGCGCTCGAGGAAGTCGCGCGCTCCCTGGGTGAAGGCGCCGCCGGTGAGGAACATCACCTGCGCCACGACCGCCGGCGCCTCCTTCTCCAGCGCCGCGTAGAAGTCCATGCCGGTCATGTGCGGCATCATCAGGTCGCAAAAGATGAGGTCGAACCGTTCGCCGGTGCGGATGCGGGCCAGCGCCTCGGCCGCCGAGGTGAGGCTGACCACCTCGTGCGCCGCCAGCGCCCGCGCCAGCACCGCGCCCACCAGCGGCTCGTCGTCGATGGCGAGGATGCGGGCCCGCGGGGCTGCGGCAACTGCCGGCGGCGCGGGCGGGGCGGCCGGCTTCGCGCGGGCGCCGGCCACCGGCAGGATGACGGTGAAGGTGCTGCCCTTGCCGACCTGGCTCGTGACGGTGAGGTCGCCGCCCAGCGAGCGGACGATGCCCTGGCAGATGAAGAGGCCGAGCCCGGTGCCGACGCCCACCGGCTTGGTGGTGAAGAAGGGATCGAAGAGGCGCGGCAGGTTCTCGGCCGGAATCCCCGAGCCGGTGTCCTTGATGGCGATGGTGACGCTTGCGCCGGCCGTGCCGGTGCTGAGGCGGATCTCGTTGCGCTCGGCGTTGCCCTCGGAAATGGCCTGCGCCGCGTTGACGATCAGGTTGAGGAAGACCTGCCCCAGCCGGGCGTCGCTGCCGAGCGCGCGCGGCAGGTCGCGCTGGTAATCCTTCACCAGCCGGGCGCGGTGGCGGATCTCGTTCCAGGCCATGTTGATCGAGGCGTCGACCACCTGGTGCACGTCGACCGGACCGGGCGGCGACTCGTCGGTGCGGGAGAAGGCCTTCAGGTCGCGGACGATCTGCCGGACCCGCTCGGCGCCCTGTTGCGCCTCGCGCAACGCCTCGACGGTCTCCTGCGCCCTGACGTCCTGGACCGCGTGCATCGCCTCCAGCGCGAAGGCCAGGTTGGCGATCACGTAGGCGAGCGGGTTGTTGATCTCGTGGGCCACGCCCGCCGCCAGCGTGCCGACCGAGACCATGCGATCGGCGGCCATCAACTGGGCCTCGATCTGCTTGCGCTCGGTGATGTCGCGAAAGTTGCTGACCACGCCCCGCACCGCCGGGTCGGAGACCAGGTTGACCAGCAGCGATTCCAGCACCCGCCAGGAGCCGTTCTGGTGCCGCACCCGCGCCACCGTCGGGATGAGCTGGCCTGGATGGGACAGCACCTCGCGCCACTTGCCTTCGAACATGGCGCGATCGTCCGGGTGCACGTACGCGCCGATCTCGGTCAGCTCCTGATCGGCGTAGCCGAGGATGCGCAGCACCGAAGCGCTGCGGAAGACGACCTTTCCCTCCGGGTCGATGATGGCGATGCCGTCGCTGCTGTTCTCGATCAGCGCCCGGGAGCGCCGCTCGCTCTCGGCCAGCGACTCGTCCGCCTGCTTGCGCTCGATGGCGTGGGCCACCTGGGTGGAGACGAACTGCAGCAGCTCCATCTCCCGCTCGCCGTAGTGCACACCCTCGGTGTAGCTCTGGGCCACCAGCACGCCCACGGTTCGATCCTGGGCCTTGAGCGGCACGCCCACCCAGGAGATGGAAGCCGGGCCGACGCGCTCCACCTCGCCCTGGCGCGCCAGCGCGTCGAAGGCCTCGTCACCGTTGATCAGCAGGGGCTCGCCGGTGCGCAAGATGTAAGCGGTCAAGCCGCGGCCAACGTTCTGCGGCGCGGGGTCGTGGTCGCGCTCATCCACCAGGTAGGGGAAGTCGATGATCTGCGTGCCCGGCCGCAGCAGCGCGATGTAGAAGTTCTCGGCGGGCATCAGCTCGGCGATGATCTCGTGGAACGACCGCAGCAGGTCCTGCAGCGTGGAGGTGGTCGCCGCCGCCTGGGCCATGCGCAAGAGCGCGCCCTGCGCCCGGTCCGCGCGCTTGCGCTCCGAGACGTCGGTCATGGCGCCGATCATCCGCACCGGCTTGCCCTCCCCGTCGCGCATGACGAAGCCGCGGTCGAGCACCTCGGCCCAGCTGCCGTCGGCGCGGCGGAAGCGGTAGGCGTCCTTCCAGCCGCGCCCACCGCCCTCGATGACCGCGTAGATGCCCTGCTTCACGCGGGCGAGGTCCTCGGGGTGCAACTGGTCGATCCACCACTGCGCCGACGCGCCCAGGTCGTCCTTGCGGTAACCGAAGAGGACCCCGACGGCGTCGTTCCAGGCCAGCGCGTTGGTGACCAGGTCCCAGTCCCAGAGGGCGTCGCTGGTGGCGCGGGAGGCGAGCTGGTACCGCTCGGTCAGCTCGGCGGCCTCCCGGGTGCCGTGGTGGCGGAGCTCCAGCTCGTCCATGGCGATGGCGCTCAGGTCGGCGAGCAGCCGGCGGTCGGCCGGCGACAGATCGCGCGGAACGGTGTCGGCGATGGAGATGGAGCCGATGTTGAACCCGTCGCTGGTGGTGAGCGGGGCGCCGGCGTAGAAGCGGATGCCGGCCGGACCGGTCACCAGCGTGTTGCCGGCGAAGCGCGGATCCTCCCGCGCGTCCACCACCACCAGAACCTCGCCGCGTCCGAGCAGGTGGGCACAGAACGACTGGTCGCGCGGGATCTCGGTGATCTCGAAACCGCGG
>JAYWAJ010000256.1:0-13202 GCA_043782525.1 Deltaproteobacteria bacterium
ACCGTGCTCTCCAGGGACATGCCTGGCTTCATCGTCAACCGGATTCTCATCCCCATGATCAACGAGGCCTGCTTCGCGTTGCAAGAGGGCCTGGCCACCGCCGAGGACATCGACACGGCGATGAAGCTCGGCACCAACGTCCCCATGGGGCCGCTGACGCTGGCGGACTTCATCGGGCTCGACACCTGCCTCTCCATCGCCGAGGTGCTGCACAAGGGTCTGGGCGACGACAAGTACCGGCCGGCCCCCCTGCTCCGGCAGTACGTCGACGCGGGCTGGTTGGGCAAGAAGACCCGCCGCGGATTTTACCGGTACTGACCCAATGGCCACCTACGAAAACATCCTCGTCGAGCGCTCCGGGCAGATCGCCACCATCACCGTGAACCGGCCCAAGTCGCTCAATGCGCTGAACAGCGTGACGCTGCGCGAATTGACCATGGCGGTGCGGGAGTGCGCCGACGAGCGCGCCATCATCCTGACCGGCGCCGGCGACCGCGCCTTCGTGGCCGGCGCCGACATCTCGGAGATGGCGCCGATGACGCCCTGGGCGGCGCGGGAGTTCAGCGAGCTGGGCCACGTGCTCACCGCGCTCATCGAGGACCTCCCCTGCGCCGCCATCGCCGCCGTCAACGGCTTCGCGCTGGGCGGCGGGCTGGAGCTGGCCGTCGCCTGCGACCTGATCTTCGTCGCCGAGAATGCCAAGCTCGGACTGCCCGAAGTCTCCCTGGGCGTCACGCCCGGGTTCGGCGGCACCCAGCGCCTCGTGCGCCTGGTGGGGAAGATCAAGGCCAAGGAGATGATCTTCACCGGCGACATGATCGACGCCCGGCGCGCGCTCGAGATCGGCCTCTGCAACGCGGTGCTGCCGCGCGAGCAGCTGATTCCGCACTGCCGGCAGATAGCGGAGAAGATCGCCACCCGCGGCCCCCTCGCCGTCGCCCGCGCCAAGCGCCTGGTGGAGCGCGGCTACGACATGCCGCTGCGCGCGGCCAACCGCCAGGAGGCGGAGTCGTTCGCCCTCCTCTTCGACACCGAAGATCGCCGCGAGGGCATGCGCGCCTTCGTGGAAAAGCGCCCACCCCGGTTCACCGGAAAGTAGCCAAATGGATTTCTCCCTCAGCGACGAGCAGCAGCGACTGGTCGAGACCGCCCGCAGGTTCACCCGCGAGAAGATCATCCCGGTGGCGCAGAAGATGGACGAGCACGGGACCTTCCCCAAGGAGATCTGCGAGCAGGCCTGGGAAATCGGTTTGATGAACGCGGAGGTGCCGCAAGAGTACGGCGGTCTCGGCGCCAGCACCGTCGACCACGTGCTCATGTCCGAAGAGATCAACTACGGCTGCGCCGGCATCGGGACGACCTTGACCGCCAACAACCTCGCGGCCCTGCCGATCATGCTCGCCGGCAGCGAGGAGCAGAAGAAGAAGTGGCTGACCACGCTCACCGACGCGCCCATCTTCGCCGCCTATGCCTGCAGCGAGCCCGACGCCGGAAGCGACGTCGCCGGCATGCGCACCACCGTCCGCAAGGTCGGCGACGAGTACGTGATGACGGGCCAGAAGCGCTGGATCACCAACGCCCGCTACGCCAACTGGTACACCGTCTTCGGGCGCATCGGAGAGCCGAAGGACCGCCACAAGGGAATCACCTGCTTCGTGGTCGCGCGCGACGCGCCCGGCGTCTCGGTCGGCAAGAAGGAAGACAAGTTGGGCCAGCGCGCGAGCGACACCAGCGACGTGCTCTTCGACGAGGTGAAGCTGACCCGGGCGAACCTGATCGGCGAGGAGGGCCAGGGCTTCAAGGTGGCGATGAAGGCCTTCGACCGCTCCCGCCCGTGGATCGCCGCCGGCGCCACCGGCATCATGCGGCGCGCGCTGGACGAGTGCCGGCGCTATGCGCTCGAGCGCAAGGCCTTCGGCCAGCCCATCGCCCAGTTCCAGGCCGTGCAGTTCATGCTCGCCGAGATGGCGATGAAGTACGAGGCCACCCGCCTGCTCATGCTCAAGGCCTCGTGGAACATCGGGCTGGGGAAGCTCGACGCCATCGAGTCTTCGTATGCCAAGGCTTTCGGAGCCGACTCGGCGATGCAGGTCGCCACCGACGCGGTGCAGATCTTCGGCGGCTACGGCTACACGAAAGAATACCCGGTTGAAAAACTGATGCGCGACGCCAAGCTGCTGCAGATCTACGAGGGCACCTCGCAGATCCAGCGCATGGTCATCGCCCGCAACCTCCTCGCGCAAGGGAACTGATCATGAAAATCCTCTTCCTCGCCGCGGCCCTCGCCGCAACCCCCGCGCTGGCCCACGACGCCGATCACCACCCGCCTTCGAACCACGCCGGGGAAGGCGCGCACAAGGACGCGCCGCGCTCCTTCGACAAGCAACCTGCCGAGGGAACCTGGGCCCGCTGCCCCGTCTCGGGAGATGTCTTCAAGGTCGGCAAGGAGACGCAGTTCGAGACCTATGCGGGCCGCGTCTACGCCTTTTGCTGCGAGGAATGCAAGCCCGACTTCGTCAAGAACCCGGCGAAATTCGCCGACAAGAAGCCCTCCTGATCCTGCTCCGCTGCTGCGACGCTGCAGGACTGAACCGCCGCACCGGGCAGAGATCCGATGCGTCCGCTCTTGGACGATGCGGGCTCTGTGTGTATGCTCTTTCCCCCCATACTGCAGCCTCGAGAGATTGGCACCATGGATATCGAACTCAGCGAAGAACAGAGGCTGCTGCGGGATACCTGCCGCGACTTTGCTGCCCGGGAGCTGACCCCCAACGCCAAGCGCTGGGACCGGGAGCACCAGTTCCCGGCGGAGGCCGTCAAGAAGGCCTTCGAGCTGGGCCTGGGCGGCGTGGCGGTCCCCTCCGACTGGGGCGGCGCCGGCATGGACAACGTCAGCTACGCGCTGGCCATCGAGGAGATCTCGCGCGGCTGCGCCTCGGTGGGCGTCACGCTCAGCGTCAACAACTCGCTCTACTGCGATCCGGTGCTGAAGTACGGCAACGACCAGCAGAAAGAGCGCTGGCTGAAGCCGTTCGCCGCGGGCGAGAAGCTGGGCTGCTTCGGCCTCACCGAGCCGCAGGCGGGCTCCGACGCCGCCGAGCAGCGCACCACCGCGGTGCGCAAAGGCGACACGTACCTCGTCAACGGGACCAAGAACTGGATCACCAACGGCCCGGTCGCCGACGCCATGGTCCTCTTCACCATGACCGACCTGACCAAGGGCACCAAGGGCATCACCGCCTTCCTCGTCGACACCAGCGCGCCGGGCTTCCTGCGCCAGAAGGCCGACGAGAAGCTGGGCATCTGCGCCAGCCCGTCGTGCACCATCTTCTTCGAGAACCTGGAATTGCCGCTCTCGCAGCGCCTGGGCGCCGAGGGAGAAGGCTTCAAGATCGCCATGAGCACGCTCGACGGCGGGCGCATCGGCATCGCCGCGCAGGCCATCGGCATCGGGCGCGCGGCCTTCGAGGAGGCGCGCGAGTACACCAAGGTCCGCAGGACCTTCGACGTCCCCATCAGCCAGCACCAGGCGATCCAGTTCATGCTGGCGGACATGGCCACCGAGCTCGACGCCGCGCGCCTGCTCACGCTGCGTGCGGCCGCCCTCAAGGACAAGGGCGTCCGGCACACCCGCGAGTCGGCCATGGCCAAGCTCTACGCCAGCGAGGCGTCCAACCGGGTGGCGAACAAGGCCGTACAGATCCACGGCGGCATGGGGTACTCGAAGGAGCTCGACATCGAGCGCCATTTTCGCGACGCGCGCATCACCGAGATCTATGAAGGTACCTCCGAGATGCAGCGCCTGGTGATTTCAAACGCAGTGCTGAAGTAAGTCGACCCGGGGGTGGGTTCGATGGCCGTCCAGGGAGCAGTGCCAAAAGAAGGCTGGGTTACGGGTGCAGACATGTCGGATCAGCTGACGCCCCGCCAGATGTTCTGCGCGCCGCTCCTGTCGGCGCTTCTCTTCGGGGGCGGGGCGGCTGGCATCAGCGACATCTACGTGCACATCCGCGACATCGTGCCGCTCAACGCCCGCGACTGGGAGTCCAACCCGCTCGAGCGGCGGCTGGCGCGCTGGCACACCTCGCTGGCGCGGGCCATCAACGACTTCGTGCGGCTGGGCGTCCTCGAGGAAGACGGGCACGCGCGCTGGAGCATCACCGAGAAGGGCTTCGCGGTGGCCAAGGACTTCAAGCTGGCCAACCACGACGGCGTGCTCATCGACCGGGCGCTGCTGCGCAAGCGGCTCGACGCGTTCGCCACCGAATTCGAGAAAATGTACAAGGTGGTCTCGCGGCCGAGCGCCTATTCGCCCGCGAGCGAATCCTGAAACCCGGCGTTGACCCGCGGCGGGTTCGCGGGTAACTCCGGCGCATGTTCGACCTCACCGAAGCGCAGCAGATGGTGCAGCAGGCGGCGCGGAGCTACGCGCAGAAGACGCTCGCGCCCATCGCCGGCGCGCTGGACCGGGAGGCCCGCTTTCCCCGCCAGCAGCTGCGCGAGCTGGCCGAGCTGGGCCTGATGGGCGTCAACGTCCCCGAGGAGCTGGGCGGCGCGCAGGCCGGCGCGGTCTCCTACGTGCTGGCCATGATGGAGGTCGCCCAGGGCTGCGCCTCGACGGCGGTGACCATGGCGGTCAACAACATGGTGGCGGAGACGCTGGTCCGCTTCGGCTCGCCCGAGCAGAAGCGGCGCTACGTTCCCGAGATCACCTCCGGGCGCTTCGCGGCGGCGAGCTACGCGCTCTCCGAGCCGCAGAGCGGGTCCGACGCGGCCTCGCTGCGCACCAGCGCCCGGCGCGACGGCGAGGGCTGGGTCCTGAACGGCAGCAAGCAGTGGATCACCTCCGGCGACCAGGCCGGCGTCATCATCGTCTGGGCGCGCACCGGCGTGGCCGGGTCGAAGGGCATCAGCTGTTTTCTGGTCGAGGCCGGCGCCAGCGGGCTGCACGTCGGCAAGCACGAGGACAAGATGGGGCTGCGCGCCTCGAGCACGGTCCCGTTGACCTTCGAGGACCTGCGCCTGCCGGGCTCGGCGATGCTGGGCGTACCCGGGCAGGGCTTCCACATCGCCATGGCTGCCCTCGACGGCGGGCGGGTCGGCATCGCCGCGCAGTCGGTCGGCATCGGCGAGGCGGCGCTGGCGGCGGCGGTGCGGTACGCCCGGGAGCGGCAGGCCTTCGGGCAGCCCATCGCCAACTTCCAGGCCATCCGTTTCATGATCGCGGACAGCGCCACCGAGCTCGAGGCGGCGCGCCTGCTGGTGCTGCACGCCGCCGGCCTCAAGGAGGCGGGCAAGCCTTTCACGCGCGCGGCCTCGATGGCCAAGGTCTTCGCCAGCGAGAAGGCCAACCAGGCTTGCGACGCCGGGGTGCAGATCCATGGCGGCTACGGCTACCTCGACGAATTCCCTGCCGAGCGGCACTACCGCGACGCGCGGGTGACCACGATCTACGAGGGCACCAGCGAAGTGCAGCGCTTCGTCATCGCCCGCGAGGTGCTCAAGGAGTAGGCGCGGCCGTCCGCCGGCGGAGGGGCAGCGCGGCCAGCGCGGGCAGGAGCAGGCAGACGAAGAGCAGCAGCCAGCGGCCGCCGATGCGCTCGTCGAAGGAGAGCTCCATGGCGCCGAAGCCGGCCAGCATCGCCGCCGCGGTGGGCAGGCCGGGCGCGGCCCGCAAGAGGAGCCAGGCGGCCGGGACCAGCAGCATGAAGTCCTCCAGGTGGAGGAAGGGCGCGGCGACGAGCGATCCGATCAGGCCCGCCGCCATCGCCAGCTCCGGCTTCTCCCGGTGGCGCCACGAGGCGAGGAGCGTCAGCGCCACCGCGCCCGCCTCGATGAGGCGCAGCCCGGCGCCGTCGAAGCGCCGCGCCAGGGAGTAGGACCAGGCCACCTTGAACTCCTCCAGGTGCGACTGCGCGTAGGAGAGTCTTTTCAGATACGCGAGCGCTCCGTCGAAGCCGATCAACGCCAGCGCGCCCGCGCCGAGGATGGCCATGCACAGCGCCCAGGCGACGAACAGCTTCCTGCGGCCGGAAGCGAGCAGCGCGAAGGGCACCAGCAGCATCCCCTGGGGCTTCAAGACGATGACCGTGAGCAGCGCTCCCGCCGTCCGTTCGTGCCCGCGGCGCAGCGCCGCGTACGCCAGCGCCAGACCTCCCACCTGCAGGGCGATGACCTGTCCCAGCCAGAGCCCCTGGATCACCGGCCAGGCCGCGAAGGCGAGAGCAAGCTGGGCGAGGCGCGCCGGCCCGTCTCCCGGCGCCAGCAGCCACCAGGAGAGCACCATGCTGGCGCAGAGCAGAACGCTCCAGAGCGCGTAGCCTGAGTCGAGCGAGAGGTGCGTGAAGGGAATCATCAGCACCGGCACCGCGGGGGTGAAGACGTTGGGAAAGAACCACAGCCCCGGGAACTCCTGCCAGGCGCGGCGCTGCCCCTCGAGGTCGTAGAGGTGGTGCCAGCCTTGCTCAAGGCCCTGCCGCGACACCGCGAGGTAGATGGCGTAGTCCACCTTGTGCAGCGCGGCGCCGTGGAAGCCGAGCCACTTCCACAGGCCCCAGAGCGCGGCGGGCAGCGCCAGCGCAAGGAGGCTCCAGAGCAGCTTGCGGCGCATGGCGCGGTTGTACCGCAGGCAGGCGGGCGTGCGGCAGTCAACCGCCCCTGCCGTCTGGTTGGCCGCGCGGGGCAGGGCGTGTTATCTGCCGCCTATGGCAGAGCCCAAGGATCGTCTCCAGCAGGCCAAGGAAGAGTGGAGCAAGCAGGACCTCGCGCGCGCCACCGGCAAGAGCCCGCTGCGCCAGAGCGGCTTCCAGACCGACTCGGGGATCCCCATCCCCGACCTGCTCACCCCCGCGGACGTCGGCGACCCTAGCGCCGCCGACGTGGAGAAGTACCAGCGCGACCTCGGCTTCCCCGGCCAGTATCCGTATACCCGCGGGCCGCAGCCGACCATGTACCGCGGCCGGCTCTGGACCATGCGCCAGTTCGCCGGCTTCGGCTCGCCCGAGGACACCAACGGGCGCTTCAAGTACCTGCTCGAGCACGGCATGACCGGGCTCTCCACCGCCTTCGACATGCCGGCCTTGATGGGCTACGACGCCGACCACCCGATGTCGCGCGGCGAGGTCGGCAAGGAAGGCGTCGCCGTCTCGACTCTAAAAGATTTCGAGGTCCTCTTCAGCGGCATCCCGCTCGACCGCGTCACCACCTCGATGACCATCAACGCCAGCGCCATCTTCGCGCTCTGCAGCTACATCGCGGTGGCCGAGCAGCAGAACATCGGGCAGGAGAAGCTGGGCGGCACCATCCAGAACGACGTGCTCAAGGAATACATCGCCCAGAAGGAGTGGGTGGTCGGACCGCGTCCGGCGACGCGGGTGGTCGTCGACATGATCGAGTACACGGCCAAGCACATGCCCCGCTGGCACCCGGTCTCGATCAGCGGCTACCACATCCGCGAAGCCGGGGCGACGGCCATCCAGGAGCTGTCCTTCACGCTGGCCGACGGCTTCGGCTACGTCGAGGAGTGCGTCAAGCGGGGCATGGACGTCGACGAGGTGGCGGCGCGGCTGAGCTTCTTCTGGGACGTGCACAACGACTTCTTCGAGGAGATCGCCAAGTTCCGCGCCGCCCGCCGCATCTACGCGCGGATCATGAAGGAGAAGTTCGGCGCCAAGAAGCCGCTCAGCCTGATGCTGCGCACCCACGCGCAGACGGCCGGCGTCTCGCTGACGGCGCAGCAGCCGTACAACAACGTGGTGCGGGTGGCGCTGCAGGCGCTGGCCGCGGTCCTCGGTGGAACGCAGTCGCTGCACACCAACTCGCTGGACGAGACCTACGCGCTGCCCACCGAAGAGTCGGTAACCATCGCGCTGCGCACGCAGCAGATCATCGCCCACGAGAGCGGCGTCGACCGCGCCGTCGATCCGCTGGCCGGCTCCTACCTGGTCGAGTACCTCACCGACGAGACCGAGAAGCGGTGCCTGGAGATCCTCGCCAAGATCGAGAAGATGGGCGGCATCATCCGCGCCATCGAGGAAGGCTATCCGCAGCGCGAGATCGCGGACAGCGCCTACCAGTGGCAGCGCGAGGTGGACAGCGGCCAGCGCAAGATCGTCGGCGTCAACGCCTTCAAGAGCGAGCGCGGCGAGCCGATCCCGACGCTGAAGATCGACGAGGCAGTGACGCAGGGCCAGATCGAGCGGCTGCAGTCAGTGAAGCGCAGCCGGTCGCAGCGCGACGTGCAGGACAAGCTGCGCGCCGTCGAGGATGCCTGCCGGGGGTCGGCGAACCTCATGCATCCGGTGCTCGCCGCGGTGAAGGCCTACTGCTCGCTCGGCGAAGTCTGCGACGTCTTCCGCAAGGTCTGGGGCGCGTACCGCGAAAAGGGTACGTTCTAAAAGCCCGTCGTTGCCGAACGAATCTGTGCCGCGAAGTGTGCCTCTGCGTCACTTCGACGCACCCTCCCTTGATTCGAGGCCGCCCACAGGAGTTTCTGGCGTCCTTTGCTGAACTCTACGGAGAGGGAATCCATGGTCGTTTACCGTCTGGCTGGAATGGTCGTCATCGCAGCGCTTCTGTCGGGGACCGATCCGTCCGCGCGCGCAGTCCGCGGCGTGAAGGAAGCGCGTCGCCTGCACGCCAACACGCACGCTCGCGCCCTCATCGGGGTGCACGCGCAGGAGAGCGATCAGTCTCAAGGCGTGGACCAGGAGCGGGCCGAGGACAGGGCCTATCCCAACGCGGCCGTCGATTTCGAGACCGGGCGCGCCGCCGCAGATGCATTCGACCAGGTCGCGAAGCGACCCGGCGGCAAGAAGACCAACTGGCGGCCGCTGGGCCCCGAGACGGCGGTGGTTCCCGCCGAGGTGACGTACACCGGCGTGCAGAGCGTGGTCTCCGGACGCGTCACCGCGCTGGCGATCTCGCCCGCGTGCCACGCATCCGACTGCAAGATCGCCCTCGGCGCGGCGGGCGGAGGCGTCTGGATCGCCGACAACGCGCTCGAGAGCCGGCCCAACTGGAAATCCTCCAACGCGGGGATTCCCACCAACTCGATCGGCTCGCTGATCTTCGATCCCACCGATCCCAAGGGCAAGACGCTCTACGCCGGCACCGGCGAGGGCAACCAGTCCGCCGACTCCGAAGCCGGACTCGGGCTTTACCGCTCGACCGACGGCGGCAAGTCATGGTCGCTGGTGGAGGGAAGCTTTGCGGTCTCGCACTCGGTCGCCATCGCCACAATCGCCGTCGATCCTACGGACGCTCAGCACCTCTTCATCGGCACCACGCTCGCGGTGAGCGGCGGAACCGCCGTCACCGGAGGCTATGCGTTCCCCGTCCCCGGCGCGCCCGGCGCAGCGCTGTTCGAGTCGACCGACGGCGGCCAGACGTTTGCGGCCACCTTCGGCGGGCCGGTTGCGCAGGTCGCCATCGATCCGCAGGACGCGGCCACCGTCTACCTCGCCACCTACGGCCAGGGGGTGTTCCGCCGGTCGCGCCGGCTCGACGGCGACAACGCCTTCCACAAGGTGCGCGATTCAACTGGCGTCGGCGAGCGCGCCGCCATCGCGCTCACCACCAAGGACGGCCACACCCGCATCTACGAAGCGCGCGGGGCGGGCAAAACTGCCGCGGATTTGTCCCGCGCCGACAACGGCGACGTGCCCGCCGCGGTCCTGCTCGCTTCCGGCTGGACGGTGCTGAGCAGTTCCAACCCGGCCAATCCCGGCGGATTCGCCTCGTACGGTTTCTGCGGCGGCCAGTGCTGGTACGACATCTCGCTCGGTACGCCGCCGGGAAAGCCCGACGAAGTGTGGATCGGCGGCTCGATGCAGTACGGCGAGATCTTCACCGCCAACCCGCCGTCCAACGGGCGCGCGGTGCAACGCTCGACCGACGCCGGCGCCAGCTTCACCGACATGACCAACGACGCGAACAACCTCGGCATCCACCCCGACCAGCACGCGCTCGCCTTCGCCGGAGACACCACCTTCATCGGCGATGACGGCGGCCTCATGCGCATCGGCGGCCAGTACGTGAACGCGTCTGCGCAGTGCGATTCGCGCGGCCTCAGCGGCACCGATCTGGTGGATTGCCACGCCTGGCTCTCGTCGATCCCGGCCCGCATCGACGGCCTCAACAGCGGCCTCGCCACCCTGCAGTTCAACAGCTTCTCCATCAACCTGAAGAGCGCGCAGACGGACATCATGGGCGGCACGCAGGACAACGGCACCTGGTCGCTGGCCGGCAAGGCGACGTTCGAGAGCGTGGGCGGCGACGGTGGCCAGTCGGGCATCTCGCCGCGCAACCCTTCGATCCGCATGCACACCTATTTCAGCTCGCAGGGCGACGTGAACTTCCGCGGCACCGACACGCTGGGCTGGGACTGGACCTTCGACCCGTTCTTCATGGGCCCCCGCGAGTCATTCGCGTTCTACATCCCGCTGATCGTGGACGCGAAGGTCGAGGGCACCTGGTTCGTGGGCGGCCAGCACGTCTGGCGGACGCAGGACAACGGCGGCGACGCGGCCTACCTCGACCTGCACTGCAACGAGTTCTTCGGCGACTTCACCGTGCAGTGCGGCGACTGGGTGAGGCTGGGCGGGCCGACCCTGACCGGCTTCGCCTATGGAACCGACAAGCGGACGAGCAACGGCAACTACGTGGCGGCCTTGGCCAGGGCTGCGGGCGACTCCGGCACGCTCTGGGCCGCCACCCGCCGCGGACGCGTCTTCATCAGCACCAACGCCGACGCTCCAGCTGCCGCGGTGACCTTCCACCGCATCGATACCGTGGCCCAGCCGGGCCGGTTCATCAGCGGCATCTCGGTGGACTCCGCCAATCCCAACCACGCCTTCGTGGCCTTCTCGGGCTACTCGGCGAGCACGCCGCTGGCGAGGGGGCACGTCTACGAGGCGACCTACGACCCCATCACCGGGACGGCGGCGTGGACCGACATCTCGTATGACGTCGGCAACCTGCCGATCACCGCGCTGGCGCGGGACGACGTGACGGGCGACCTGTTCGCGGCCACCGAGTTCGGCGTGCTGGTCCTTGAGAGCGGCAGCACCAGCTGGACGCTCGCCGCCGGCAGCCTGCCCGCGGTGGCGGTCTACAACCTCAACATCGATTCCGCGAACCGCGTTCTTTACGCGGCGACGCACGGGCGCGGGGGCTGGAAGCTGAACCTCTGAAACGAGCCGCAGCGATCCTGCGCGGGCGCGGCCGGGGCTTCCCCGCCGCGCCCGTCGCATTTTCCGCGCTTGCGCCGGCGTGCTTACGCGGCCTGCGTCGCTGCCTGCTTGACCGCCTCGACTTCCAGCGTCAGCTCGACCTTCTCGCCGACCAGCAGGCCGCCGGTCTCGAGCGCCTTGTTCCACTCGAGGCCGAACTCCCGGCGGTCGATGGAGGCGGTGGCCGAGAACCCGGCCCGCTCGCCGCCCCAGGGATCCTTGCCGGTGCCTTCGAAGCTGGCCTCGAGGACCACCGGCCTGGTGACGCCGCGGAGGGTCAGGTCGCCGGTGACCTGGTACTTGTCGCCGTCCAGCGCCTGCACCTTGGTGCTCTTGAAGGTGGCCTGCGGGAACTTCTCCACGTCGAAGAAGTCGGCCGAGCGGAGGTGGCCGTCGCGCTGGGCGTCGGCGGAGTCGAGGCTGGCCGGCTCGATGGTCACCTGCACCGAGGCGGCGGTGGGGTTCTTCGGGTCGAAGGAGAGCTGCCCGCCGAACTTGCCGAAGCGGCCGCGGGTCTTCGAGACCACCATGTGGCGGACGGAGAAGTGGATGGCAGAGTGCGACAGGTCGATGTTCCAGGTGCTGGCGGGCATGGTTCGGTGCCTCCGGAGAAAGGTTGCGAAGACGGAGCGCTGACGTTTCGTGTATCAGCTTCCTTTTCGTAAGTAACGGATGCTTTCGTGCGCGGGCGGATTCGGGCGGCTATACTTTTCCCATGGCCGCCCGCCACTCCCTGACCCTCTGCTCCCGGTTCCAGTCCGCCGCCGACCTGCTCGGCAAGCGCTGGACCGCGCTCATCCTCCAGCAACTGCAAGAGGGTCCGCGCCGCTACAGCGCGCTCGCCGCCGCCCTCGACGTGGTCAGCGAGCGCATGCTCATCCACCGCCTCAAGGAGCTGGAGGGCAAAGGCGTGGTCGAGCGGCGGGTCATCGACGACCAGCCGGTGCGGGTCGAATACCGCCTCACCGAGAAGGGGCGGGCGCTGTGCAAGGTGGTGAGGGGGCTGCAGCGCTGGGCGGAGCGATGGATCCAGACTCCGACGACGTAGCCGACCGCATCTTCCTCGAGACGACGCGCCGGTTCGCTCCGCCGCGGCTGGCCCACGACGACGTGCGCCTGGCGCTACAGCTCGCCCAGGTGGACGCCGGCAAGCCCATCGCCGACCTGGGTTGCGGCTACGGCCGCCACCTGCGCGCCCTGCGCGAACATGGGCATTCCCGGCCCATCGGCGTCGACAAGAGCGCGCGGCTCCTCGCCGAGGCGCGCGCCCAGGCGCCCGCGGCCTTCTTGCTCCAGGCCGACCTGGCGGCGCTGCCGCTGCACGAAGGCTCGCTCTCCGCCGCCTTCTGCTTCTACAGCTCGATGTTCCTCGGCTCCGAGGGGGAGGCTGTGGCCGCGCTCGCCGAGTGCGCCCGCGTGCTGCGCCCCGGCGGCGCCCTGGTCCTGACCACCGACAACCCGCTCCGGCTGCGGGCGCGGCCCGAGGCGCGTTATGAAGAAGACGTCCCCGGCCTCGGCCACGTGGTCGAGGAGAGCGTCTACGACGCCCGCACCGATGTCGACCGGGTGACGAAGCGCCTGCGCACGGCGGGCGGCGAAGAGCTTTCAGCCACCTTTCGCATCAGATACTATGATCCCCCCAGGTTGGCGGAGCTGGCCCTGCAGGCGGGGCTCCTCTTCCGCAGGCTGGAGCCCGATACGCAGTTGACCGACGCCACCCCGCAGCTCATCGCCCTCCTCGAGAAGGTGCCGTAACGATGCCAGACCCCCGCAAGATCCGCATCCTGGTGGCGAAGCCCGGCCTCGACGGCCACGATCGGGGCGCCAAGATCATCGCCCGCGCCTTGCGCGACGACGGCTTCGAGGTCATCTACACCGGCCTGCACCAGACGCCGGAGATGATCGTCGCCGCCGCCGTGCAGGAGGACGTCGACGGCATCGGCCTCTCCATCATGTCCGGCGCGCACATGA
>JAYWAJ010000257.1:0-13194 GCA_043782525.1 Deltaproteobacteria bacterium
GAGTTGCCGCCGCTCATGTTCAACGAAGAGGAGATCGAGGCGCTGGTTCTGGGGGCCCGCATCGTGCGCGCCTGGGCCGACGCCAAGCTGGCGCGGGCCGCGGAGGAGGCGCTGCAGAAGATCGAAGGCGTGCTTCCGCCGAAGCTCAAGCAGAAGCTGGCCGCGGCGGCGCTCTATGCGCCCGATTTCCACATCAAGGCCGAGCTGCGGTCGGGCCTCAGCGACCTGAGGCAGGCGGTGCGCGAGCAGAAGAAGGCGCGCTTCCGCTACCTCGACAAGTCTAGGGCGGGCAGCGAGCGGGTGGTGCAGCCCCTCGGGCTCTACTACTGGGGCCAAGCCTGGACGCTGGCGGCCTGGTGCGAGCTGCGCGAGGGCTTTCGCAACTTCCGGGTCGACCGCATCGAAGGTCTTTGCGTGACCGGCGAACACTTCGAGCAGATTCCCGGGCGTACGCTGGCTGACTTCGTGAGACAGATCGAAGCGGAGGAGCGCCGCGCATGAACCCGAGCAGTCCGCAGGCAAAAGAGATGGCCGACGAGTCGATGGTGCGCAACCTGGCCGCGCAGGCGGAGGCCATCTGGCCGCAGGAGCGGCCCCTGCTTCTGAGGCAGGCGCCGCCGCGGTCGCTCATCGACGTCGGCTGTGGCACCGGCGAGATCACCGCCCGCCTGGGCGAGCTGTTTCCGCAGGCGGAGCTGACCGGCATCGACCTGGAAGAGCCGCATCTGGAGAAGGCCCGGGCCCGTTGTCCGCGGGCGCGCTTCGAGAAGGGGGACGCGCTGGCGCTGCGCTTCGGCGAGGCGCAGTTCGACCTGGCGGTCTGCCGGCACCTGCTGCAGGCGGTCCCCGATCCGCGGCGCGTCGTCGAGGAGCTGGTGCGGGTGCTCAAGCCCGGCGGGCGGCTGCACCTCATCGCCGAGGACTACGGCATGCTCTGGTGCTCGCCCACCGCCCGCGACCCCGACGAGTTCTGGCAGCGGGTGCCGCGGGCCTTTGGCAGCGCCATCGGCTGCGACCTCTACGTCGGCCGGAAGATGTTCACGCTGCTGCACGATCTCGGGCTGCGGGAGATCGCGGTCGATTACATCGTGGTCGACACGCTGCGGGTTCCCCGCGAGACCTTCGCGCGCATCTGGGAGGCGTGGCGCGATGGATATACCGACTCGATCGTGCAGACCTCGGGGCTGCCCCGCGAGGAAGTGGAAGGAAGGTGGCGCGAGATGATCGGCGCTGCCCGCGATCCTCGCGGCTATGCCCTCTGGCAGGTACCGGTCTGGACCGCGGCCAGATGACGGCCGGGCGCTGTGGACCGGCGCCCGGCGAACCGCTAGCTTGAGGCGTGGACACGCGGCCTGGCCTTTTGCGAACAGTGACGGCGCTCGGCATCGTCGCCAGCCTGGCGCTGGTGGGACTGCTCGACTACGTCACCGGCCCGTGGCTGTCCTTCGCCCTCCTCTACGTCACCCCGGTGCTCGCCGCCGCCTGGTGGCTGGGACGCGGACCGGCGCTCCTGGCGGGCCTCACCGCCGGACTCGCCTGGTTCGAGGCGGAAGCCTGGGGACACCGCGGCGAGCCGACCCGGGATCTGATGTGGAACTCGATGTCGCGCCTGGTGATGCTGGTGGCGATGGCGACGATGGTGGTCCGCATCCGCGAGGACCGGCGGCGGCTGAAGGAGGTCAACGCCCGCCTCGCCGAGATGCTGAGCGGCGCCGAGAAGCTGGCCCGCACCGATCCCCTCACCGCCCTGCCCAACCGCCGCGCCTTCCTCGAGCGCCTCGGCGAAGAGCTGAGCCGCGCCCGCCGCACCGGCGCGCCGCTCTGCATCGCCTATCTCGACGTCGACAACTTCAAGCAGCTCAACGACCAGCGCGGCCACCTCGAAGGCGACGCCTTCCTCCGCCTCCTCGCCGGCGCCATCAAGGAGACCATCCGCGAGGCCGACGTGGCCGCGCGCCTGGGGGGCGACGAGTTCGCGGTGCTCTTCGTCGACGCCAGGCGCATCGCCACCGAGCAGCTCTCGCAGCGGCTCCTTCTGCGGGTCCAGGCGCTCGGCGACCGCTATCCGGGCCTCGACCTCGGCGCCTCGGTGGGGATGGCCTGGTTCGACGCGCCGCCCGACTCCGCCGAGCAGATCCTCAAGACCGCCGACGCCGCCATGTACGAGGCCAAGCTGGCGGGCAAGCACCGCTTCGCGCTCTGGACCGCCCAGGCGCCCAAGGCCGTGCTGCAGGCCTGAGGCCGGAGCAAAGCCCGTTGCATTGGCGGTCGCCTGGGCTATTGTGCGCCGCTTTTCGTCTCCGGCCGGGGGTTCCTCCAGCATGCTGCTCTCCTTGTTCGCTGCGCTCATCGCGCAGGCTGCACCCGTGGCGCTGATGCCCGCGGCGCCTGCCAAGGCTTTTCCCTTCCCGGTCGAGCTGCACACGCTGCCGAGCGGCCTGCGCGTCGCCTTCGTCCCCTACGACTCGCCGGGCCTGGTCGCCTACTACACGCTGATGCGCGTGGGCAGCCGCAATGAGGTCGAGAAGGGCCGCTCCGGCTACGCCCACTTCTTCGAGCACATGATGTTCACCGGCACCAAGGCGCATCCGGCCCGCGAATACGACGGCACCATGACCGGCCTCGGGCTCAGCACCAACGCCTTCACCGACAACGACCTCACCGTCTACCATCTCTATGGGCCGGCGCGGGCGCTGCCCACCATCATCGAATACGAGGGCGACCGCTTCCAGAACCTCGACTACAGCGAGGCCGCCTTCCGCACCGAGGCGGGCGCCATCCTCGGCGAGTACCTCAAGTCGGCCTCCAACCCGGAGCAGAAGCTCTCCGAGAAGATGATGGAGACCGCATACACCACGCATACCTACCGGCATACCGTCATTGGATATGTCGACGACATCAAGAACATGCCGGCGGGCTATGAATACTCGCGCGAGTTCTTCCGCCGCTATTACACGCCGGACAACGCCATGATCTTCGTGGTCGGCGACTTCGACAAGGCGCAGACGCTCCCGCTGATCGAGAAGGCCTACGCCGGCTGGAACCGCAAGCTCGACGCGGCCCCGGTGCCGCCGGAGCCGAAACAGACCAAGGCGCGGCGCGCGCAGGTGGCCTGGAATACGCCGACGCTCCCGCGCCTCTGGATCGCCTGGCACGCGCCCGGCGCCTCCGACCTCAAGACGGCCGCGGTGCAGAACCTCCTCAACGCCTACCTCTTCGGCCCCACCAGCACGCTCTACCAGGGCCTGGTGCTGGGCAAGCAGCTGGTCGATTCGATGGAGCCGACCTACGGCGATCACCGCGACCCGTATCTCTTCGGCGTCCTCCTGCGCGTCAAGGATGCGAAGAGTCTCAAGGCGGTGGAGTCGGCGGTGCTCAGGGAGGTCAAGGCGCTGGCGGGCGGCCGGGTCGACGCCAGGCGGATGGAGGCGGTGCGCTCCAACTACAAGTATTCGAACATCATGGGCCTCGACAAAGCGGATTCGCTGGCGCTCTCGCTGGTCCTCAACACCACGCTGACCGGCGACCCGGACTTCCTCAACCAGGAGTTCGACGCGCTGGCGGCGGTGAAGCCCGCTGACCTGCCCGGCTTTGCCCAGAAGCACATGCTGGATGCCAACCGCACCACGGTGACGCTGGTGTCGGGAGGTGCGCGATGAAGCGCGTCCTGGCGGCGGCGGCCGGCCTCGCGCTGGCGGCGGCCTGCGCGCAACAGCAAGAGAGGGTGCGCAAGGCATCCGACGCGTCGGACGAGGCGATGCGCGAGCGGGCCGACGGCGGCGTGGCGACGCAGCCGTCCGATGCCGGCGTGACCGCGACGACCAGGACGGCACCCACGGCCGCTCCCGAGCCGCGCCCGACGCCCAGGCACCTCGCACCCGCGCCCGAGATCGTCCGCCCGGCGCCGACCATCACCCGGACTCCTTCGGGCGCCGGTCTCCTCGAGCTGCCGCTGACACAGCAGGCGCTGGTGAACGTCCAGCTGCGCTTCCGCTCGGGCGCGCTCGACGATCCGCCAGGCAAGTCGGGCCTGACCCTGCTCACCGCCCGCGTCATGTCCGAAGGCGGCACCCGGGCGCTGGACGCAAAGCAGCTCTTGAACGCCCTCTTCCCGCTCGCGGCCGAGCTGTCGGTGCGCGTCGACAAGGAGCAGACGACCTTCATCGCCCGGGTGCACAAGGACAACCTCGCGAGGCTCCTTCCCATCCTCACCGACGTGCTGGTGCAGCCGCGCTGGGATCCGCAGGAGTTCAAGCGGCTGCGCGAGGCGGCGGTCAACGACGTCGAGAAGCGGCTGCGGCAGGGCGACGACGAGAACCTCGGCAAGCAGGCGCTGGGGGAGCTGATGTACCGCGACCATCCCTACGGGCGGCTGACGTTGGGGCACATCGCAGACCTCAAGTCGCTGACCCTCGCCGACTTGCAGGCGCAGGCCGGCCGCATCTTCACCATCGACCGGCTCACCGTCGGCGTCTCGGGCGAATATCCGGCCCGGCTCGGCGAGCAGCTCGCCCAGGCGCTGTCGTCGCTGCCGGCCAGGTCGGAGCCGGCCGTCGCCGTGCCGCAGCAGCGTCCGCACGGGCCGCGCTTCTTGCTGGTCGAGAAGGAGGCCGACTCCACCGCCGTCTCGATGGGCCTGCCCTGGCCGCTCTCGCACCAGGACGCCGACTGGACGGCGCTCTCCATCGTCCGCAGTGCCATCGGCGAGCACCGCCAGATGAACGGCCGGCTGATGCAGCGGCTGCGCGAGATGCGCGGCCTCAACTACGGCGACTACGCGTACCTCGAGCACTTCGAGCAGGAGGGCTACGACGCGGCGACGGCCCAGACCGGGCGGGCGCGGCGGCAGCAGGACTTCACCGTCTGGCTGCGGCCGGTGCGCGACGAGAACCGGCTCTTCGCGGTGCGGGCCGCGCTCTACGAGCTGGCCCGCAGCCTCCAGGACGAGCCGTTCACGCAGGCGGAAGTGGACCAGACCAAGGGCTTCCTCGACGGCTACCTTCTCCTCTACGATCAGACCGACGCCCGCCGGCTGGGCTACGCGCTCGACGACGCCTTCTTCGGGACGAACAGCGTCCTCGGCGCCTGGCGTGCGTCGCTGCGCGGCGTCTCCGCCGAGCAGGTGAACGCGGCCTGGCGCAAGTGGATGGACCCGTCGAAGCTCCAGATCGTGATGGCGGGCAAGGGTATGGCCGCGTTGAAGAAGACCATCCTCGAAGGGTCGCCGACGCCCATCCAGTACCAGCGCGACGCGACCGGCAAGACGCCGGAGAAGCCCGCCACCCAGCTGGCCACCGACAAGGAGATGGCCAGCTTCCCGCTCGGCGCGCAGAAGGATGCCGACGTGGCGGTGGTGCCCGTCGCCGAGTTGTTCCAGTAGCAACGGCCCTCGGCCGAGATCCTGGGCTGTGGATCGCCGTCGTGAGGGCATGGGGGTCGCCTTCCGACGGAAAACAGCGAGCCATTCGCCTGACATCGCGGCGGGGCCAGCACAGGAACGCCACAGTGAAAGCGCCCAGCCCGCGAACTCCGGTGGTTGCCTGTTGAACAGACGCACTTGCCTGGCGGTCGGCCGGTTGCCAAGCTCTTCGCGTCGGATGGCGTGGAGGGGGGCGGGGTATGCGCGGATTGATGATTCTGGTGACGGCGATGTGCGCGGTGGGCTGCGGGATGTCGAGGCCGCCTGCGCCGCGCCACTCCGAGGCGATGGAACGGTCGGCGCGGATGCTGCGCCAGCTCGACAGGATCGAGGCGGACCTCCACGCCGAAGACGCGCAGACGGGCGTCTTCGCCGTGCTGGTCGAGCGCCACGGCCACGCGCAGGAAGTCGCCTGCAAGGTGAGCGACGAGCACGTCCAGGAGATCCACCGCCTCGACCTCGCCATGCAGCAGAAGATCCAGCAGAAGCGGCAGGACCGGCAGCGCAAGAAGAAGGCCGTCGCGCAGCTCTCGCCGCGCAGCCACCACTCCTAGCCCTTCGGTGACACTGCCGCGCGATTCCTCGAGCGGCGGGTTGCCGGTTGTTCGCCATCCGCCGGAAGAACAACGATCCGTTCGCCCGACATCGCGGCTGGCCAGGACGCTGCTGGAAGAAACGCGCGGCGCGCCAGGGGACGACTGGAAATGAGCGCGCGCCAGCCGGCAGGGGTGCATGGGGTCGAGCGACAAGTTCAGAAATCGCCCGAACGAACCCGCCCGCCACAGTCCACTGCGGGCGATTTCTGCATGTCCGCAGGCGCGCGACCCCATGCACGCCTGACGGCGATCCCCAGCCAAGAGCTCCGCAGTCCGCAAGGTCAGGCGTGCGGTATGGCCTTCAGCACGGCCTTGCCGCCCTTGATGACCACCTTGAACTCGATGTTCTTCGCCTTGTGCTTCTCCATCAGCTGCGGCACCTGCGCCCGGATGCGGCTCGCCACCGATTCGTAGCTGATGCCGTCGGTGGATTCTCCGGTCCGCTGCCTGGCGACCAGATAGGTGTCGTAGAGACGGCGCAGCTTGTCTTCGGAGATCTCCGGCGCGGCCGGCGCGGCGACGGTCTTCTTCTCGCCCGGCTCGGTGCGCTCCTTCTGGTGCAGCTTGGCCTTGAAGACGTCGCGCTTGTAGGTACCGTCCTCGATCTCGCGCAGCGTCCGGTCCCACATCCGCTCGAAGGAGATCAGCTTGGCGAAGAGCGTGTTGATGCGGAACTTGAGCGCGGTGTTGCGGATCATCTGCGTCCGCATCTCGCGCGTCTTGGTGGAGACCCGCTTGCGCTCCTGGTCGGGCGGGCGCCGGTCGATGCCGAGAAAATACTTCTCGTAGAGGACGTGCAGGTTGGTGAGCGCCTCGTCGAGCTCGTCGAGATCCTCGGCGAACTTCTCCTGAGGCAGCTGCTGGGTACCGTTCGGCCCGGCCACGTGATCAGCCTACCAGATCTAGGCGGCCAGAGCCGACTCGGCGGCGGCCGTCCGGCGGCCCAATATCAGATAAAGGGCGACGCCGGCGGCGAAGATGCCGACGCTGATCAGCTCGCTGGTGGAGAGGTTCCACCAGGCGTGCCGGGCGGCGGCGCCGAGGAAGTTGAAGACCCGGCCGCGCTCTTCGTCCCCGCGCAGGGTCTCGACCGTCGCGCGCAGGGGCGCGTAGAGCATGAGGTAGAGGGCCAAGAGCTCGCCGTGGAAGCGCTTGCGCGATCGCCACCAGGTCAGGAAGATGAAGATGAGCGCGCAGCCGAACGCCTCGTAGATCTGCGTCGGATGGATGGGGATGGTGGTGAGCGCGGTAGCGGGGACGAGGTGGTTGGCTGCCTGCGACTGCCAGGCGAGCGACTCCTGGGGAAAGCGCGCGGCGAGGGGGTAGTGTGCGTCGCAGGCGCCGCCCCAGCAGCAGCCGGCGGAGAAGCAGCCGAGGCGGCCGAGCGCCTGCCCGATCGCCACCGCCGGCCCCATCACGTCGGCGTACTGCATGAAGGGCATCTGGTGCTTGCGCATGTACCAGATGGAGAAGATCACCGCGCCGATGAAGCCGCCGTAGAAGACGAGGCCGCCCTTCCAGAACTCGAAGATGCCGGTGAGGTCGTGCGCGTACTCGTCCCAGTTGACGACGATGAAGAGGACGCGCGACCCGATCATGGCCGCGACGAGGATGCCGAAGGAGAGGTCCAGGACCTTGTCGCGGTCGAGGCCGTTGCGCTCGGCGGCGCGGGCGGCGAGGGTCATGGCGACGAGGAAGCCGCCGGCGACGAGGATCCCATAGGTGTGGACGGGGATGAGGAGCGGGCGCTCGAGGTGGAGGATGTTCTGCCCGCCCAGCAGCTTGACGGCGCCGAAGAGCACCGCCGCGGTGCCCACCGTCCAGGTGAGCAGGGTCTTGCGCTGCTCGGCCACCGGCAGGCCGGCGGCGCGCACCGAGCGCCACTGCCAGAGGCCGCTCAAGAGCGAGGCGAGAAGCCAGGCGGCGATGCCCAGCGCGGGAGGGATGGTGAGGGTGAAGAGGATGGGCAGCATGTCAGGCTTTCCGGGGATTCGACGTCGCGGGGGCGGGTTTCTTCACGAAGAGCATCTCGAGGAACAACAGCGCCAGGCCCACGGTAATGCCGCTGTCGGCGACGTTGAAGGTCGGCCAGTGGAGCGCGGGGTGCATCCACTGCGGGTCGAACCAGTGCCAGTCGATGAAGTCGATGACGTATCCGCGCAGGAGCCGGTCGAGCGCGTTGCCCAAGGCACCCCCCAGCACCAGCGCCAGCGCCACTTGCAGGTAGCGCTGGCCGTTCGATAATTTTCGATAATAGGAAAAGATGAAGATCACCGCGACCAGGCTCACCAGGTAGAAGAAGGGCACGCGAAACTTCTCCCCGGCCCCGGCCAGGACGCCCCAGGCGGCGCCCCGGTTCTGCGTGTAGCGGTGCTGCCAGAAGGGCGCGACGTTGACCGGCACCGGGTCGGCGAGGCCCCGTTCGAGCAGGTCCTTCTGCCCGACGAAGGCCGACAGCTTCTCGCCCGTCGTCTGCGCGTGCGCCACCGCGAAGGCCGCGGTCAGGTGCTCGACGGCGAGGTACTTGGTGACCTGATCGGCCGCGAACCAGAACCCGGCGATGAGGGCGAGCAGCTTCCATTTCGACACGTCACACCTCGTTCACGGCGCGCTGGCACCGTGCGCAGAGCTTGTCCTTCGAAGCCGCCACCTCGGGCAGCGCCCGCCAGCAGCGCACGCAGGGCAGGTGGGCGCTCTTGCGCACCTCGGCCGCGACGGCGTCCCCCGCGCGCAGGGTAACGCTGGCGCAGAGAAAAAGGTCTGCCAGCTGGCCTTCGTACCGCTCGGCGACCTCGCGGGCCAGCCCCGGCGGCACGGTCAGGACCACCTCCGCCTCCGAGGCCTTGCCGATCTCCTTGGCGACCCGCTTCTGCTCCAGGGCGAGGTTGACGGCCTCGCGCAGCGACTTGAGGTGGGCGAACTCCTCTTCGAGCGAGTCAGACACCAGCGCGGGCTCGGGGTCGGGCAAGCCGGCGAGGAAGACGCTCTCGGCAGGCTTCGCCGGCAGGTGCCGCCAGGCTTCCTCGGTGGTGAACGACATCATCGGCGCCAGCAGGCGGCAGAGGTCGCGGACGATGCGGTGCAGGACCGTCTGCGCCGCGCGCCGCTCCGGCCAGCGCTGGCCGGAGCAATAGGTCCGGTCCTTGAGCACGTCGAAGTAGAAGGCGGAGAGGTCGGTGGCGCAGAGCTCGACGGTGGCGTGATAGATGCGGTGGAACTCGTAGGCCTCATAGGCCTTGATCACCTGCGCCCGGTAGCGCTCGAAGCGCGAGAGGGCCCAGCGGTCGACGGGCGAGAGCTCGGCGGAGGCGTCCCGCGCCGGGTCGAAGTCGTGCAGCTGGGAGAGGCAATAGCGCAGGGTATTGCGGATTTTGCGATAGCCTTCCGAGAGCGACTCGAGGATGTGGTTGGAGAGCCGCACGTCGTCGCGGTAGTCGGAAGCCGCCACCCAGAGGCGCATCACCTCGGCGCCGTACTTCTTGATCATCCCCTGCGGGTCGACCGCGTTGCCGAGGGACTTGCTCATCTTGCGGCCTTCTCCGTCGACGACGAAGCCGTGGGTGAGCAGCGCCCGGTAAGGCGCCTGGCCGTTGGTGCCGACGCTGATGGTCAGCGAGGAGTTGAACCAGCCGCGGTGCTGGTCGGAGCCTTCCAGGTAGAGGTCGGCGGGAAAGCGCTGCATCGGCCAGGTGCCGCTCTGAAGGACGGCGGCGAAGCTCGAGCCCGAGTCGAACCAGACGTCGAGGATGTCGGTCTCCTTCTCGAACGCCGTGCCGCCGCACTTCGGGCACTTGAGGCCGGGCGGCAGCAAATCTTTCAGCTCCCTGTCGAACCAGGCGTCGGCGCCTTCGGTGTCGAAGATCCGGGCGACGTGCTCCATCGCCTCCGCCGAGACGATGGCCTCGCGGTCCTCCACGCAGTAGGCGACCGGGATGGGCACGCCCCAGGCGCGCTGGCGCGAGACGCACCAGTCGGGGCGGTTCTCGACCATGCCGCGGATGCGGTCCTTGCCCCAGGCGGGGATGAAGCCGTGCCTCGCCTCGATCTCGTCGATGGCGCCCAGCACCGCCTTGCGGATGGTGGTGCGGCCGCGGCCGGGCAGGTCCAGCTCCTTGTCGAAGGCGATCCACCACTGGTCGGTGGCGCGGAAGATGACCGGGTTCTTGCACCGCCAGCAGTGCGGATAGCTGTGGCGGATCTCGAAGGCCTTGCCGGTCGAGTTGAGCAGCGCGCCGGCGCCCACCAGGAGCTCGACGATCTTCGGATTGGCCTCGAAGACCTTGAGGCCCTGCAGGCCTTCGATGCCGACCTCGCTGGTGAAGCGGCCGTGCCCGTCCACCGGCGCGAAGATGGGCAGCCCGTACCGGGTGCCCATCTGGAAGTCCTCCTCGCCGTGGCCCGGCGCGGTGTGGACGAGGCCGGTGCCGGTCTCGGCGGTGGCGTGCGCGCCCAGCAACACCGGGCTCTCGCGGGCGAGGAGCGGATGGCGGTACTTCCAGCCGGCCAGCTCGCTGCCCTGCAGGGTCCGGAGCACGCGCTCCGGGTGCTTGAGGGTGGCGCCGCTCTTGCGCGCTTCGGCGACGACGCCGTCGCCCGTGACCGAGCCCGGTTCAGTCAGCTCCCCCGGCGCACATTCGCGCAGAAATGAATGGAGCAAGTCCTTGGCGACGATAGTCACGCCTCGGGGCAATGCATAGGCGACGTATTCCAGCTCCGGATTGGCGGTAATGGCCAGGTTGGCCGGGATGGTCCAGGGCGTGGTGGTCCAGATGGCCAGGCCCCAGCCGTCGTGATCGACCAGCGGAAAGCGCACGTAGATGCTGGGGCTCTGCTTGTCGGCGTACTCGACCTCCGCCTCGGCGAGCGCGGTGACGTCGTTGAAGCACCAGTGCACCGGGCGCTTGCGGCGGTAGAGGGCGCCCAGCCGCGCGAACTGCGCCAGCTCGCGGACGATCTGGCCTTCGTACTTGAAGGCCATGGTCAGGTAGGGCTGGAACCAGTTGGCGAAGACTCCCAGGCGCATGAACTCGCGCCGCTGCACCTCGATCTGCTCCTCGGCGTACTTGCGGCAGGCGCGGCGGATCTGGCCCGCGGTCATCTCGCGCTTCTTGGCGCCGAGCAGCTTGTCCACCTGCCGCTCGATGGGCAGGCCGTGGCAGTCCCAGCCGGGGACGAAGTCGGTGAGGTGTCCGGAGCAGAGGTGGAACTTGACCACCAGGTCCTTGAGGATCTTGTTGAGGAAGTGGCCCTGGTGGATGGAGCCGTTGGCGTAGGGGGGACCGTCGTGGAAGACGAACTTCGTCCCTTGCGCGTTCTGCGCCAGGAGCTTCTCGTAGAGCTTTTCGTCCTGCCAGGCCGCGACCTGCTTGGGCTCGTTCTCCCCCAGCGCCGCGCGCATGGGGAAGCTGGTCTTGGGAAGATGGACGGTGTCCTTCAGTTCCATTGTCGGGAGTCCGCTCGAGAAAAGGGTTCCGCCTACCATGCGCCCCCGGGGCGCGCAATCGCGGAGGCACCAGCCGGCCGGGCGCACCTCCGCTGCGTTGTCCCTTGGCGGAGGGTAGAGTCGGCCGATGCAGACCACCACCGCGGAAATCGGCGACCGCATCTTCCGGTTCTCGACCTTCATCGCGCAGGCGGGGCCCAACGGGCTGACCTTCAACCAGTTCCTCCTCGACGGCGACGCGCCGCTGCTCTTCCACACCGGCATGCGCGCGCTCTTTCCGCTGGTGCGCGAGGCGCTGGGCAAGGTGATCCCGGTGGAGAAGCTGCGCTGGATTTCCTTCGGCCACATCGAGGCCGATGAGTGCGGCTCGGTGAACCAGTGGCTCGCCGCCGCCCCCGCCTCGCAGGTGGTGCATTCGCAACTGGCCTGCGATCTTTCAGTGCGCACCTGGTGGACCGCCCGCCCCGCGCGCTCGGGGACGGCGAGGTGCTGGATCTCGGCAACCGCCGCGTCCGCATGCTGATGACGCCGCACGTCCCGCACAACTGGGAGGCCATCACGCTCTTCGAGGAGGAGACGCGGACGCTGCTCTGCGGCGACCTCACCACCCACGACGGACCGCGCCCCGCCCTCGCCACCGCCGACGTGGTGCAGCCGGTGCTGGACGCGGAGCGGATCTTCCACGCCTGGAGCCTCACGCCCTCGACCGCGGCCACCCTGCACCGCCTCGCGGACCTCGAGCCCGCCTGTCTCGCCTCGATGCACGGCAGCTCGGTGCAAGGCGGCTGCGGGAAGGTGCTGCGGGAGATCGCGGCCGGCCTCGCGACCATCGCCAAGGCGCGCGACTGAGGCCGGTGCGGTCCTGGGCCCGCTGAGCTATGGTGCGCGCTCTTTCGGGAGACCCCATTGGCCATCGAGGTGCGCGCGGTCGAGTCGAAGAAGGATCTGGAAATCTTTTTGCACGTCCCCTGGACGCTGGGCATGAAGAGCGACCCGCTCTGGGTTCCGCCGCTGCTCGACGACCACCGCCGGCTGCTCGATCCGAAGAAGAGCCCGTTCCTCAAGCACGGCGAGGCGCAGTGCTACCTGGCGCTGCGGGAGGGCGTGCCGGTCGGGCGCACCAGCGTGCAGCTCGACTTCGACTTCGACAAGCAGTGGCCCGACGAGAAGGGCGTCGCCTTCTTCGGCTTCTTCGACTCGAAGGACGACCCGGAGGTCGCGCGCGCGCTGCTCGACCAGGCCGCGGCGTGGGCGCGCGGCAAGGGGCGCACGCGGCTGCGCGGGCCCTTCACGCTCGACTCCAAGGGCGACACGGGCGTGCTGGTGGACGGCTTCGACACTCCGCCGCGCATCGGCATGCCGCACAACCGGCCGTACCTCGGGCCGCTGCTCGAGTCGGTGGGCTTCGCCAAGGCCAGGGACTTCTTCGCCTGGTGGTACACCTCGGGCCAGATCGACGAGCGCACGCAGCGCATCGCCAACCGGACGCTGGCGCTGCCCAACGTCAAGGTCCGCCCCATGGACCTGAAGCACTTCGCGCGCGAGGTGGACATCGTCCGCGACATCTACAACGAGGCCTGGGCGAAGAACTGGAACTTCACGCCCTTCACCGCCGCCGAGCTGGCGATCATTGCAACTGAATATAAAATGTTCGTCGACACCGAGATCGCGCTGGTGGCGGAGGTGGACGGCAAGCCGGCGGCGATGTGCTTCGCCATCCCCGACGTCAACGAGCT
>JAYWAJ010000258.1:0-13162 GCA_043782525.1 Deltaproteobacteria bacterium
CGGCCCAGCGAGGCGCGCAGCTTCTGCTCGTCGAGGAGGCGCAGGCGCTGCTCCCCGGAGTCGCACAGCTCGGAGAAGCCGTTGGCCAGCTCGAGGCCGCCGGCGTAGAGCTCGAAGCGCTCGGCCACGCGCGGGTCCTCGGGCTTGAGCTTCGCCAGCGCCGCCTGCGAGGCGGGATATTCGGTGAGGTAGGTCGGCAGCGAGAGGCCGAGGCAGGGCTCGACTTTTTCCATGAGGACCTGGGTGAAGACGTCGTCCCACGAGGCGTCCTGCGACGGCCGCACGCCAACGGTGCGGGCCGCCTGCGCGAAGGCGTCGGCGTCGAGGGGCAGCGGATCGAAGCCGGCATAGCGGGAGAACGCCTCCCGGCAGGTGACCCGCTCGAAGGGGGGCTCGAGGGAGATCGAGCGCGCGCGCCCGTGCCCCGCGCGGCCCGGCGCCGTCCGGGCCACGGTGGCAATGAGCGCCTCCAGGTCGGCCATGATCGACCCGGCGCTGCCCGGCGCGGCGTAGAACTCGAGCAGGGTGAACTCCGGGTTGTGGGTGCGCATCACCTCCCCGTCGCGGAAGACGCGGGCGAACTGGTAGCAGCGCGAGAAGCCCGGCTGCGCCAGGAGGCGCTTCATCGCGTACTCGGGGCTGGTGTGCAGGTGCAGCCGCCGCGCGCTCTCGACGCCGCCGGGAGGCACCGGCGGGTCGGGGGTGAAGCGGGTCTCGAAGGGGCGCAGGTGCGGCTCCTGCCCCGCGAAGGGGACCGCGATGGGCGTCTCCACCTCGAGATAACCGCGCGCCTCGAGCCCGTCGCGGAACGAGCGGGCGAGCGCCGCGCGGGCGCGGGCGATTTCGGCGGAGGCGGGCATGCGCGGTGCTTCATAGCGCAACGGCGCGGGAAAAACCCTTGCTCTCGCGGCGGGGAAAGTGCAGTCACACGCGAGTGAGAACGCCCTCTCTGCTCCTGCTCTGCGCCGCCGCCTGCGGCCACGCCCCCGCCTCGACGTCGCGCGCGGCCCGGCTGCCCGGCGGCGGCGTTCCCGCGGCGTCCCCCGATCCGGACCAGGTGGCGGCCCAGCTCTCGGCGGACGCGCACGCGCTCTTCCAGACGGAGGGCGCCCTCTTCTGGCAGCGCTGGACGACCGGCGCCGGACCGCTGCCGGCCGGCGCGCTGGCCGAGCATCCGGCCCTCCTCAAGCGGGAGTCGCTGGAGCTCTTGACCGTGGCGGCGGCCCGGCATCCGGAGTCGAGGCCGCTGCAGCTCTTGCGGCAACAGCTCTCGACGCTGCAGATCGCGCGGGAGGCCGGCGCCGCGCTCGACGCCTTGGAGCGGGCGCGGGCGCAGCTCGCCTTCCCGGTGGAGGGACAGGAGCGGTCGGAGCGCGACCTGGATCGCCTGCTCACCGACGAGCCCAGCGCGCAGAAGCGCGCGGCCATCGCGCTCGTGGAGGCGAAGGCCGCCCGGGCGCTGGCGCCGCTGGTGCTCCAGCGCGACGCGGCGGTGGAGCAGGCACTCTCGACGCTGAACCTCGGCAGCTGGAGCGCGCTGGTGGAGCGCGCCCACGGGATGCCGGTCGCCGCGCTGGCGGAGCTGGCGGAGAAGACGCTGGCCGGGACCGAGAGCATCGCGGCCAGGGCGGTGCAGTCCACCGCGGTGCGGAACATCGGCGTGACCGCGGACCGGCTGCGGCGCTCGGATCTGGCGCGGCTGGTGCGGTCGGCGCCGGCCGACGCGGAGTTTCCCACCCGGCGCGCGTGGGCGGCGACCAAGGAGGTCTTCCGCGAGTTGGGCATCGCGCCGCCGGAAGCGCTGCGCGTCGACGAGGAGCCGTCGCCTTCCAAGGGGGCGCGGCCGCTGGCGCTGCTGGTCGATCCGCCGCTCGACGTGCGGCTCTCGCTGCGCCCCACCGGGGGATTCGAGGAGCAGCGGGCGACGCTGCACGAAGGCGCGCGGGCGGTGGGCGGGGCGCTCTCGAGGGCGCCGGCGTGGGAGCTTCTGCAGCTGGGCGACGGGGCGGCGGCCGAGGGCGCGGCGCAGCTCTTCGAGGAGCTGGCCGGAGATCCGGACTGGCTGCGCGCGACCACCCAGCTGCGGGGCGAGCCGCTCGACGACCTGGTCCACACCCAGGCGGTGCGCCGGCTGCTCTCGGCGCGGCGGGCGGCGGCGCTGGTGCTCTTCGAGGTTCGCCGGCGCGAAGGCCCGCGGACGGCAGAGGCGCAGGCCGCGCTCTACCGGCGACTGCTCCAGCGGGCGACCTTCGCCGTCCTGTCCGATGACGATGCGGCGCGGTGGGCCGTCGAGGCGGATCCATTTCTCCACAGCGCGGTGCCGCTCCTGGGAGCGCTGCTCGGCGCGCAGCTGGAGAAGCCATCCTGGTGGAAATCGCCGGAGACCGCGGCGGCGCTGCGCAAGCTCTGGTCCGGCGGGCGATCGATGACGGCGACGGAAGCCGTCCGCGCGCTGGGACTCACCGCGCTCGATCCGGCAGCGCTCGCCGCCGCCGCCGACGCGCAAGTGGCGTACGTCGCGCCGGAAGCGCCGCCGGTCGCGCCCCGGCCGGACTACAAGTTCATGCAAGGGGACAAGAAGCGGCGGCGGCACCGGAGGAAGTGAGGACTGCAGGCCTGAGGCCTTCAGGCTTCAGGCCTCAGGCTTCAGGTTCAGGCGCACCGCGGAGGCGCGGAGCAAGTTGGTTGGGCGTTAGCCCCAATCTCGCTCAGTCCCGTGCTCGTCCTTGTCCTCGTTGCGGTGCTCGGTGTCGGGCTTGTGCTGGTGGTCGTGGAGGGCGTTCGTTTTGGACCTGGTATCAATATCCTACCGGTGAATGAGTCCTGTCAGCAGCGCGTAGACCCTGCCAACGGTTTCACGCGCCATGCGACCGCGCTCAGGATCGCATTCCTCTCCCAAGCGCGGCGCATGCCACGGCGTTTCCATCTCGCCCACCAGCACCAGCACCAACACGACGTCGGCCACGGAACCGAGGACGAGCGCGAGCACGGCTGTACGTGGACCGGCATTGGCGGTAGCCCACCGCGCCGCCACCGCGGGGGCCCCCGCGCTGGCCCAAAAAAACAACTCCGCGTCCCCCGCGCCTCCGCGGTGTGCTTTGCTTCTAGGCTTTGGGGAGAGTGAGCGTGAAGACGGAGCCGGCCGGCGACGACTCGCGCAGCTGCGCGCGGCCGCCGTGGAGCTCGGCGACGGCGCGGACGATGGCGAGGCCCAGCCCGGTGCCGCCCTCCCCGTGCCGCGTGGTGGAGAAGCGCTGGAAGAGCCGCTCGCGGATGGCCGGGTCGACGCCCGCCCCTTGATCGCCCACCGTCGCCGTCACGCCCTGCGCCTCGGCCGCGACCTGAACGAGAACCCGCGACCCCGCCGGCGAGTGCTGCAGCGCATTGCCGATCAGGTTCTCGAGGGCGCGGCGCAGCCACACCACATCGCCCCGCACCAGCGCTGCCTCGGGGCAGGAGAGCTCCACCCGGACGCCGCGCGCCGCCGCCGTCGCCTGGTGCGCAAGCGCCGCCTCGCGCGCCAGGGTGGCGAGGTCCACCGCCTCGGGCGCCTCGATGCCGCGCGCCTCCAGCCGCGCCAGCGAGAGCAGGTCCTGGGTGAGCTGCTGCAGCTTGTCGGCGCTCTCGCGGATGCGCAGGGCGAAGCGTCGCGCCGTCGCGGGATCGTCGGCCGCGCCCTCGGTGAGGACCTCGGCGGAGGCGCGAATCGCCGCCACCGGGTTCTTCAGTTCGTGCGACAGGTCGGCGACGAAGTTTTCCAGGGCGTGCCGCTCCTCCAGCTCGCGGCGCATCTGCTCCAGCGCATGGGTGAGCGCGCGCACCTCGCGGCCGCGCGGCTCCGGCAGCGGGGCCTGGCGCTCCCCGGCGGCGACGCGCTCGGCGGCGCGGGTCAGCCGCTCGATGGGCCCCGCCACCGCCCCGCCGATGACGATGGCCAGCGCCGCCGAAGCCAGCGCGAAGAGGAAGGCGAGCAGCGCGACCTTGGGCGCGATGTCGCTCATCAGCTGCACCATGCCGAAGGTCGCCTTGCGCACCCGCACCTGCCCGCCGGTGGCGATGGGCGCCTCCACCGAGATGCGCGCGATCCCGGGATTCGCCTCGCCCGACTCCAGCAGCACCGCGCCCTTGGCGTCGAGCACCGCCACCTCGGTGTCGCTGGCGCTGCGGCTGAAGGCGAGCAGCACCGGCCGCAGCGCCTCCTGGGGCACGCGCGCCGCCAGCTCGGCCACCACCCGCGCCTCGTCCTCGGCGGCCAGGGTGGCGAAGAGGGAGGCGCGGGCGGTGAAGCGGTCGATGACGATGACCGCGAACATCGCCGAGAGCACCAGCGTGGTCGCCGCCAGCGGGATGAAGACTTGAAGGCGCAGCGACAGGCCGGTGCGCCGCGCCTCGAGCAGCCGCACGCCCAGCGCGCCCAGCCCCAGCAGGAAGAGCAAGGCCAGCGCGACCAGCAGCTCGTTCCTATCCATCGCGCAGCCGGTAGCCGACGCCGCGCACCGTCTCCAGCGCGCGCGGATCGCCACCCGCCTCCTCGATCTTCCGCCGCAGCGCCTTGATGTGGACGTCGACGGTGCGGTCGCCGACCACCACGTCGCTGCCCCAGACCGCTTCGAGCAGCTGGCTGCGCTCGAAGACGCGGCCGGGGCTGCCGAGAAAGACGGTCAAGAGATTGAACTCGGTGCGCGAGAGCGCCAGCTCGCTGGAGGCGACCGTGGCCCGGCGGGTGCGCGGGTCGACCGAGAGCGCGCCGGAGCGCAGCGCGGTCTCCTCGGGCGCGGGCTTGCTCGCCGCGCGGCGCAGGACGGCGCGCACCCGGGCGGTCACTTCCCGCGGCGAGAAGGGCTTGAGCACGTAGTCGTCGGCGCCCATCTCCAGGCCGAGCACGCGGTCGGTCTCGTCGTCGCGGCTGGTGAGCACGATGACCGGGACGTCGCTGTGCGCGCGCAGCGCGCGCAAGAAATCGAGCCCGTTGCCGTCGGGGAGGACGAGATCGAGGATGATCAGCTCGGCCTGCTCGTCGACCCGCGCCCGGGCTTCGCGCAGCGAGGCGGCTTCGAGGACGGCGAACCCTTCCCGCTTGAGGGCGAAGGCGAGGCTCTCGCGGATGGCCGGCTCGTCGTCGACCACCAGCACCCGGGTCACGGCGGCACGCCGATGGGTCCCTGCGGCGCCTGCAGGAGCGGCGGCGGCTCCTGCTTGTCGAGCGGCTTCTCCGCTTTCTCCACCACCGTGAGCGCGAACTTGTTGTTGCGCGACTCGACCACTTTCAGCCGCCCCAGGTTGCCGAGCGCCTGGCGCAGCCCGCCCAGCCGCGCCTGCTCGACCAGGATCCACTTGCGCGCGCCCGGGCCGTTGACGAACTCGGCCAGCGTGCAGAGCGGCGCGCCGGCCCGCGCGATCTCGCGGACCGTGTTCTTCGAGTAGAACTGCTCGCCGCGCCAGTTCATCTGGTAGGCCCCGATGGGCTCGTCGGGCCGGCTCTGCTGGTAGTAGGTCCAGAAGAGGTCGCGCTGGGTCCAGTGCGGCGAGAGCCTGCGCCAGTGGAACCAGCCGAGGAAGAGGGCGAAGGCCAGCGCCACGCCGAGCAGCGCCGAGACCGCCACCAGCCTGTCTTGTGGAGCCTCCGGGCTCTCCAGCGGCGCGCCCGCCATGCGGTTTCGATAGTCGATCCGCAGCTGCGTCCGGGCGGAGGTGCTGAAGACCCCCCTGAGCCAGCGCAGCCACTGCGCCAGCCGGTCGAACAGCCAGGGCGAGAGCGCCACCGCCGGGGCCGCGTAGAAGAGCAGCGTGAAGACTTGCCGCGGGTCCGTCTCCCGCTCCGGATAGGGGCGGTCGTAGTTGTAGACGAACATGTCGGTGAGGTGCTTGGGCGTCATGGCCAGGTCGTGGGCCACCAGCGCGTAGAAGAGCCCGCCGGCGAAGACCGCGCCCGCGTTGGCGCGCAGCCCCTGGTCGAGCAGCTGCTCGACCCAGAGCGCGCAGAAGAGCAGCAGCGGCGCCAGGACGGGGAAGGCGTAGTGGTGGAAGCGGGTGGCCGAGAAGCTGAAGACGGCGAAGCCGATGAGGATCCAGAGGAGGAGGAAGAGCAGGGTCCGGTCGCGGGTGGTCTGCGGGCGCAACTTGATTCGGGAGAGAAAAGTCGCGGCGCCGGGGAAGGCGAAGACCCAGGGGAAGGTGTCGAAGCCGACCTGCTCGATGAAGTAGACGAAGGTGCCGCCCGGCGTGGTGGTGTGCACGCCGCTGGCGAGGCGCTTGAAGTGGTCGTGGATGATGAAGCGCTCGAAGAAGGTCTTGCCCTCGTCGTCGCGGCCGTCGAAGGCGAAGAGGGTGCCGTACCAGGGGGCGCAGATGGCCAGCACGATGAGGGCGCCGGCGGGAAGGTGCAGGCGGCGCAGGCGGTGCCACTCGCCGGTGACCACGCAGTACAGCAGGGCGACGGCGCCGGGCAGCGCGAAGCCGAGCAGCCCTTTCGAGAGCGTCGCGAAGCCGACGAAGCAGTAGAAGGCGGCGGCCCAGCCTTCGTGGGGGTGGTCTTCTTCCGCGAAGAGCACCAGCATCAGGCTGGCCATGGCTCCTTCGAGCAGGCCGACGAAGACGGGGTCCGGCACCGCCTGCCGCGCGAGGAAGACGAAGAGGGGGCTGGTGAGCATGGCCACCGTGCCGAGGACGGCGGCGCGGCGCGAGAGCAGGCGGTTCGCCATCACGAAGGTGAGCACGGCGCCGGCGGCGGTGATGGCGGCGTAGGGCAGGCGCACGCACCACTCGGTGTAGACGGAGATGAAGCGCTCGGCGCCGTTGGTGCCGGCGGCGAGCATGCCGACCACCATCAGCCACAGGTCGAGGGCGGGCTTGGAGAAGAACCAGGACGACTCCCACCAGGGATGGATGTAGTCGCCGCGGGCGATCATCTCGCGGGCGACTTCGCCGTAGTGGACTTCCCAGGGGTCCCAGAAGCCGGTGGCGCCGAGCCAGGGCACGAAGAGCAGCGCCGAGAGCAGCGAGAGGCCGATGACCAGGCGCTGCTCGGCGCTCAAGGGCTCGAGCCAGCGGAGCCAGGAGATGCCGCGCACGAACGCCGGCAGCGTCTCGCCCCACTCGCGCGCAGGCGGCGTTGCTTCCGCGACGTTCTTCTGCGGGCGCGACATCGGCGGACGGCCGTAGCACGCGCTTGCGGATGCGGCAAGCGCGAGTGCGCCTTGACCTGGACCACCCTGCGCCCCGAGCATTTGCGGCCGTGGGGCTCCTTCTCGCTCTGTTGCTCGCTGCTCCGGCCTCGCACCGCGCCAACGCGGCGCACGCCGAGGCGCTGGGCCACATGCAGGAGGCGGCCCGCGAATACCAGGCCGCCTGGAGCGAGGAGCACGCCCCCGACCTGCTCTACCGGCTGGGCCTGGTGCAGCGGAAGCTGAAGCGGTACGCGCTCGCGCGCGAGGCTTTCCGGGCCTACCTGCGGGACGCCCCGGACGGCGGCCTGCGCGACGAGGTGGTGCGGCAGCTCGCCAAGCTGGAGGTGCTCATCGAGGCGCAGTCGGAGGACTACGCGGACCCGCCGGCGCAGCCTGGGCGCCGCGGGGCGAGGACGGCGCCGGCGCAGCCATCTCCGCCCGCCGCCTCCTCATCTCCGCCCGCGGCGCAGCCATCTCCGCCCGCGGCCACTTCATCTCCGCCCCCGGCCACTTCATCCCCGCCCGCGGCCACTTCATCTCCGCCCGCGGCCACTTCATCCCCGCCCGCGCCGTTTCCATCTCCGCCCGCGCCGCTTCCATCTCCGCCCGCGGCTCCGGCGGCGGCGACGCCCGGGTCGGCGTTTGCGAGGGAACTCATCTCCGCCCCCGCGCCGCCTCGCTCCCCCGTCGTCCCTTGGCTCATCGGCGGCGCGGCGGCGGCCACCGCCGCGGGGGCGTACTTCTGGTACGACTCCACGCGCCTGTCCCGCGACCTCGACGCCCGCTTCGCTTCCGGCGATCTCTCCGCCGCCGACCGTCCGTCGTACGCGCGCGTGCACCGGGAATCCATCGCCAGCCGCGTGCTGCTCGGCGCTGCCGCGGCCCTCGCTGCCGGAGCCATCGCGCTGTGGTGAGAAGCGTGCTGGCCACCGCGCTCCTCTGCGCCTGCCTCGCCGACCCACGCGGGGAATGCGCGGCCGACGCGGACTGCGGAAGCGGCGCTCCCGGGTCATTTTGCGCCGGCGGAATCTGCCAGGGCCCTCCCCGGGGCACCGTCGACTCCTTCGGCGCCGGGACCTTTGCCCGCACCGCCACGGTGCGGGTGCACGTCCGCGTCGACCACAGCCACGGAGCCGCGACGGCCCGCGTGGTCTTCGGCGGCACCGCCTTCGCCGCGCAGGCGTTGCCCGACGGCAGCCTCGCCGCCGACCTGCCGCTCAGCCTCGCCCCCGCCGGCGTCGAGGGGGCGGTGCCCTTCTCCGTCGAGCTGCGCGACGACCTCGGACATCACTCCACGCTGCCGGGCACGGTGCAGGTGGACGACCGCGCGCCGCGCCTCTCGGTCGATGCGACCTCGGTGCCGGTGAGCCCGGTCCTGCGCGGGGTGCCGGTGTCGCTGCGGGTGCTGGTCGAGGATCTCAGCCCCGTCACCGTCGCTGGCGCGACCCGCAGCGCCGACGGCTCCTTCGCGCTGCCGGTGGACACGCGGGCTGCCGCCCCGGACGCCTCGACGCTGGAGGTGGCCGTCGTCGCCACCGACGCCGTGGGGAATGTCGGCACGGCGCACGCGTCGTTTCCGCTGACGCGGCTGAAGTTCGTGGCGCGGCATCCGACAACGCGCTCGATTCAGAGCGTCGTGCTCACCGACACTTTGATTTGGGGACTCGCAGACCAGAGCGAGTTCTGGCTGCTGCGTCGCTCCGACGGCGCCTCGCTCCTGCGCCCGCCGACCGGCGGCAACGCCTTCCCGCAGCTGGCCACCGACGGCTCCCGCCTCTTCTTCGCCCGCACCGACAACCAGCTCTGCCGCATGGGCGCGGACGGCGTCATCCAGCTCTGCAGGGACGAGGGCGCGACCCTGACCAGCGGTCCCATCCTGCAGGGCACTACCGCCATCGTCGCCACCACCGGCGGCGCCGCGAAGTCGTCGCGCCTGCTCGGGCTGGTCGACGACGCGGTCGGAACGCAGACGGCGTCCAACCAGCTCGCCAACTTCGCCGGCAACATGCCCGCCCTCGGGCCGGACGGCATCGTCTACGCGGGCGCCGCGCAGGCGATCGCGGTGGGGCTCTCCACCTCTTTCAACTGGGCGACGGCCCGCGCGACGACTGAATCGAGCTTCTACCGCGGGCAGCCGGCTTTCCGCGGCACCTCCGTCTTGCTCGCGACGACCGCCGCCAAGATCGACACCTTTGCGTTCAATGATCCTCTCGGCAGCCCAGCGCCGCCGCCAACTACGATCCAAGTCGCGCCCCTCGGCGTGACCCTCCTCTCCCCCACCATCGCCGCCGACGGCACCGCCCTTCTCGCCACCGACGACCGCCACCTCATCGCCCTGCGCCCCGACAACTCCGTCCGCTGGACCCTCTCCCTGAACGATCAGCCGACCGCCCCGCCGACCAACGGCAACGGCGGCGTCGTCTACCTGGGCACCGTCGGCGGCGACATCCTCGCCTTGAGCCTCGCCGACGGCTCCACCCTCTGGAAATACGCCGCCGGCTCCCCCATCCGCGGCCCCCTCGCGCCCGGCTGCGACGGCATCCTCTACGCCGCCACCGACGGGGCCGTGCATGCCCTGGCCATCGACGCGCCGGGCCTCGCCAGCTCTTCCTGGCCGATGGCCTCGCACGACGTCCGCGGCAGCGGCGACGCCGCACGCCCGCTGCGGTCCGCCGCGGGCGCCTGCCTCGAGTGATTACTTGCCGGGCCAGCCGATGGTGCCCGCCATCCGGCTCGCCAGCGTCGTGCTCCCGCGCAGCGGCTGCAGGACGATGACCGCGACCGGCGACTCCGCCCGCCGCGTGCACACCGCCGCGACCTGCACCTGGCCTTCGTCGCCCTCGAGCACGCCCCGGATCTGCGCGTCCTTCTGCGGCTCGAGGCGCAGCTGCTTGAAGCGCCCCACGTCGGCGAGGCGCCAGAGGTCGTCCTCCACCGCCGCCCGCACCGTGCGGTCGCACTCGCAGCCGTGCCCGCGGCAGGGCGTCGCGAGCAGCAGCGTCGCCGAGCTGCGGAAGCCGCCGGTCAGCCCGTTGGAGTAGGAGGCGCGGTCCGCCGCATTCCCCGCCTTGCGCCATCCGAGCGGGACCTTCATCTCCATGCCGGCCGGCCCTTCGCGCGGCGGCCCCAGCGCCGGCAGCGAAGGCGCCGCGATCAAGCCCAGCGCCAGCGTGCCCAGCACCGCGCCCGCCGCCGCCGCCAGCCTGCGCGCCGCCGCCTCGCCGGGCCAGCTTCGCGGCGTGAGGAAGAAGCCGAGGAGGACGCCGGCCGCGAGGCCGCCCGCATGTCCCCAGTTGTCGACTCCGGCCGACCCCACGCCAGCGGCGAAGAGGGCCAAAAGCCACGGCACGATGCGCAGCCCGAAGTACGACCGCAGCGGCCCGCGCACTCCCCGCCGCCAGCCGAACGACGCCGACGCCCCCAGCACGCCGAAAGCGATGCCCGACGCGCCCAGGGAGATGGAGTCCGACCCGACCGCCGACATCAGGGTCGTGCCCAGCGCCGTGAAGACGATCAGCGCCAGGTAGTCCGCCGGCCGCAGCGCCCGCTCCAGCGCGCCGCCCACGTTCCAGATGGCGAAGGCGTTGAAGGCGAGGTGCAGCGGGTCCTTGTGCAGCAGGTTCGCGGCGAACAGTCGCCAGGTCTCGCCCCGGTCGAGGATGAGCGGCGTCGCCTTCGCACCATAAAGGAGGAGGGCCGGCAGCCCGAGGCCGGTGTGGACGCCCCCCGCCGCGACCAGGATCCAGGCGCAGGAGAGGAGCAGCAAAACTGTCACCCACGGAACACCGGCGATGGAGACGGCGCCGGCCACTTCCGGCGGCACCGCGGCACCCTCGCCAGGAGGGGTTGGGAAACTCGCTTCTTCCGTCCAAGCAGGCATTTGTTTTAGGATGCTCACTCAGGGGCCAAGGCGGCAGGCCCCTGCTTGTGGACGGTCAGGCTCGCCGGTGGCGAAAACGCCTCCGGCAGAGGAGTGCAATGAAGCTCATCATCGAGGACGACGAAGGTCGAAAGACAGTCGTCCCTCTGGTTCGGGAAGAGATCACCATCGGCAGGCAGGATGGCAACACCATCCGTTTGACCGAACGCAACGTCTCGCGGCGTCACGCGCGTCTGCTGAAGGACAATGGGAGCGTCCTCATCGAGGATCTGAACTCCTACAACGGCGTCCGCGTCAACGGCGAAAAGATCGCCGGCCCGACCAAGATCAAGGAAGGCGATCTGGTCGAGATCGGCGACTACGATCTCGGCATCCAGGGCAAGTTCGACGCCGCCGCCGATGCCAAGGCCGCCGCCGGAAAGACGGTGCCGCCGGGCCTGATCAAGGCGCCTGCCGCCGCCAAGGCCGCCGCCTCCGCGCCGCCCGCCCCGCAGCCGGCGCCGACGCCCGCCGCCGCCGCTTCACCGGAGCCGCCGCCTCCCCCCGCCGCGCCGATGCAGCAGGCGATGCCGTCGGCGTCAGCGGGCGGGGCCACCGCCATCATCCGCGTCAGCGACATCATGAAAGCGGCCGGGCAGGTGGTCGAGGTCCGCGACCTGCAGCGCGCCGAGATGCCGCGCCTGGTGGGCCTCGCCGGACCCTTCCGCGGCAAGGAATTTTATCTGATGCGGTCGGAGGTGAAGTTCGGCCGCACCGACGAGAACGACATCGCGCTCGACCACCAGTCGGTCTCGCGCCAGCACTGCAAGTTCCTGCTGGACGGCGGGCAGTGGAAGGTCGTCGACAACAAGAGCGCCAACGGCGTGCGGGTCAACGGCGAGGAGTACGCCGTCTCCAACGTCAAGAGCGGCGACACGCTGGAGCTGGGCCACCTCAAGTTCCGCTTCTGCGGGCCCGGCGAGAAGTTCACGCCGCCGCCGGAGAAGTCCGACGAGTCGGCCAAGCCCGCCGGCAAGCAGCCCACCACGGCGGAGCTGATCGCGGGCGCCTCGCAGCCGGGTCGCGGCATGCCCGGGCAGCAGGCGCAGGCATCCCGCGGGTCCGGGCCCCCGGTGGCGCTCATCGCCGGAATCGGCGGGGGCGTGCTGGTGCTGGCCATCGTCGCCTTCCTCGTCCTCGGGCGCGGCCGCAAGGGCGAAGAGGGCGGCGAGGGCGAAGGCGGCGTCAGCGGGAGCGCGGCCGTCAAGGCCGGCGACGCGGCCTTCAAGGGCAAGCACTTCATCAAGGCCAGCGAGCTCTACGAGAAGTCGGGCGAGGCTTCGCCGAACAAGAAGCGCGCCGTCGAGGAGGCCAAGGGCGAGGAGCTCTACGACCAGCTCAAGGGCGCCATCGAGTCGGGCGATGGCGACAAGGCGAAGAACATCTTCGACAAGTGCTCGGCGGAGTCGACCTTCTACTGCCAGAAGGCGCAGGAGATGGGCGACCAGGTGAAGGGCGTCTACGCCAGGAAGCACCTCGCCGCCGCCAACGCCGCCAAGACTTCCGGCAAGCTCGACGCCTGCCAGGCCGAGGTCAACAACGTGCTGGCCTTCGACGCGACCAACTCCGAGGCGCAGTCGCTCGCCCCGCAGTGCGCGCCACAGGAGACGGCCAAGGCGGACCCGGCGCCCAAGAAGGAGGGCCCGAGCCCGAAGGAGCGCGAGGCCAAGGCGGCGAAGCTCGCGGCGGATTGCACCAGCAAGCTCAACCCGGCGCATCCGGACCTCGCTGGCGCGGTGAAGCTGGCGCAGTTGGCGTTGGCACAGAACCCGACCGACCGCGCCACTCTGGGGTCATGTTACCGGTGCCTCGGATACGGCTACGCCAACCTGGGCGACCGGCCAAGCGCAGTGAAGTATCTCGAGAAATACCTTCCGTTCTGTACCAATGACTGCGACCAGGTGCACAAGTTTATCGGCCACTGATGGGCCGCAGCAGCCGGTTCTGGTCGCGCGGGCCTCCTCCGCACCCTGGGGAGGCCCCGCATTCACGCCAATTGGGAGAAGACCCCCCGGTGCGGTAGATTCCATCGCCCGCGCGTTGGCGGATGGACTGCCCGGCGCTCGTTGACCTAAGC